>NZ_PNOR01000063.1 GCF_002869765.1 Deinococcus planocerae
CGGTCATGGCAGGTATGCCATGACCCGTACCGCTCAGGAATGTCCCGCCAGGGTGCGCCGGTCTTCTGGCGCCAGATGATGCCGTTCAGGACGACGCGGTGGTCCTTGTAGGCGTGTCCTCGCTTGGGGTGTGGGGGCAGCAGTGGGCGAAGTTGAGCCCACTGCTGCTCGGTTAAATCTGTCCGTCCCATCCCCCCATCCTCCCAAATTCACCCAGACAGACCCTAGCAGCTCTGTACTGACGTACCCCGTGTCCACCAGATGCTCGCTGGGCGGCAGGTTCTTGAGCTTCAAAGCGGCGTGGATGGGCAGCATCGCGTCGATGTCGGCTTGGGGTGCGCGGGTCGTCCGGACATGGGTGATCAGGTATGGCGTGTCGTCGTCACAGCTCTCGGTGAGATGCACCTTGTAGCCGTGCCAACTCCGGGTGCCCTTGTTGCCATACCGAGCCTCGAAATCGTAGGGCGAGTTGAAGCTCTCGGACGCGGGCCCCAGTTCGTTCCCTTCTCGAAGCCGGACGTGGTCCCCCTGCCGCTCGAAGTGCCGTGCCCAGCCCGCTCGCAACGTCACGACGGCGGGTAAGTCTCGAAGAGTGGTATGCACGTTGTCCTGATCCAGCGGATCCAGCGCATCGAGCAAACGAAACCCGTCCTGCCCAGTCTGCACGATGAATCCAGCACGCTCGGTCTTCCCTCGGGGGAAGCGAAACTCCTCGGCACGCTTGCCATACCGCGTCGCCCATTCGGGCGACGCCCAGTGGCCGAGCCACGTCGGTGCCACAGTCGCTAAGCTGTTCAGGGCAGCGCGCAAGGTTTCGACCAACAGTTCATGTCGGGTCAGGACCCGCACACTGCTCAGGACATGCGTCGAGTCGGTACGCTGTCTCCCCCGGACCTTCAGCAGCCCCTGTTCCTTGAAGCGCGCCAGCATCGTGTCGAGCAACAGCAGTTGATGTTGGTCCTCGGTGAGCCGGGCTCGGAACTCCGAGAGCACGGTGTGATCGAAGCCGGGGTCGGTCAGTTCGAGCCCCAGAGCGTACTTCCAGTCCAGACGCCCTCGAACAGCGTCTGCCGCTTCACGGTCGCTGAGCCCTTCCAGAAACTGGAACACCGTGATCAGCGCGAGCCGCCAGGGAGACCAAGCGGGCTGCCCACGTTTTAGAAACAGGTGGGCGAGGTCGGCGTCCTGGTAGAGCGCACCACAGGCATCACGAAGCCGCATGATGGCGTTCCCTTTGGGGAACGCCGCACGGACAACACGGGCAGTATGTTCGGGAATCTCACCGAGGGGTTCAGGACGCAGGCTCATGGCCCAGTGTGCACCCCTGAATTCGCCACCAGTATCAAGATGCAGAGATTTTAGTAGATATTGTCTTTGCGGGCCGCGGTCAAGCGGCCTGTTTTGCAGGCTTAGCGTACGTCGGATCGTAGGGCCGCCCCAACTGCACCACCGCAAAGCCCACACACAGCAGCTTCCTGGCGAGCGCTGTCACTGCCACCTTGCCGGGCTTTCCCTGGTCGCGTAGTCGCTGATAGAACGCTTTTTCCTTGCTCTGGGTCCGGGTCGCCGCCACCGCCGCCAGGTAGACGACGCGGCGCAATCGAGGATTCCCGATCTTGGAAATCCGGCCCCGCTTGTTCATCGCTCCCGACTGGTGGGGTGCGGGCGATACGCCCGCGTACGCCGCCAGTTGGCGGCCCGTTTCCATCATGTTGAACGCCCCTGTCTCCACCAACACCGTCAACGACACCAGGAACCCGAAGCCCAGCAGGCTTTGCAGCAGCTCGACCTGGCGCCCAAGGTCGGGCGCGGTCTCCACCCGTGCTCGCAACTCGCGGTCTAGAGTCTCGATCTGCTCTGTTAGGAACCCCGGTCCCGGTAGTGGCTCTTGAGCCGCAGTTCATCCTCCGGCGTGAAGCGCCCGTTCGCGATCACCTGGGCAAGTCTGGTGCGTTCGGGCTCGCGGATGGCCTGTTGAATTGCCGGCCACAGGTCATGGATGAGTTTGAGCTGCTGGGAACTGGGAATGATGCTCGCGTAGGCGAGGTCCGGGCGGCGCTTGCGGTAGAGCACGCGAATCAGATGCAACTCGTGCGACTCAAAGGCATTGTCGTTGATCCGTTGCAGGTACCGCTGGCGATCGGGTGCCTTGCCGAGGGGCGCGAGGATGTGGTCAGGGTCGAGGAGGATGCCGTGCCGCTCGTGCGCTTCGAGGCTCACGCGGGCTGGGGGTCTGCTCTGCGGTGACGGGGGCGCCGCGAAAAGGGTGGCCGGAGTGGCCTGGGCCGGTGCCTGAGGCCGCTGGGCCTCCACGGCCCGCGCGTACGCGGCACGGGTGAGCTGCTCCGTCTCCCCGCTGAAGAGGTTGAACCGCAACCCGGCACCCACCAGGCCACGCCGCTCCTCAGGCACCCGGGCGAGGATGGCCTCCCGGAGGGGCAGCTAGGTCTGGCGGGTGGCCCGGGGCAATTGCCAGTCCACCTCCTCCCTGCGGAGGTGGAGGAGGGCCATCGGTAGTTGCCTTCCCTCTCGCGGTGGTCTGGCATTCACCAGCCGGAGAGCCGCCGCCTCAGTCCTTCCTCACTCCACTTGGCGTAGATACGTGCCGTCCCCAGCGCGGAGTGGCCCAGATGCCGGGCCACGTCGTCGAGGGCTGCACCCTCCCGCATCAGCCGCGTCCCGGCATAGTGCCGCAGGGCGTGGTGCCCCCGGTAGGGGACGCCTGCACGAACGCACAGGCGCTGGAGCCGCTCCACCGCTGCCGGGTAGCTGCCCCCGATCACAACTTCCCCACGAGGCAGGGCAGCCAGGGCGGCTCGGAGGCTCTGCCCGAGGACGACCTTGCGCCGCTTCCCCCCCTTGCCCGAGCGCACCACCAGTTCACGTGCGGCGAGGTTCACGTCTGCCCACTCCAGCGCCAAGGCTTCGCTGATCCTCAGCCCACCGTGGGCACACAGCAGCAGTAAGGCCCGCATTCGGGGGTCGGCTGCCTCCAGCAGCGCCCACACCTCCGCGTCGCTGTAGGGGGACCGCTTGTCCCACGCCGCCGTCTTGTCCCGCACCGGCCGCACATCTGAGAAAGGCGCGACCTGTGTCGCCTCCGCCCAACGTAGGGCCTTATTAAACAGCCTCACCCCTGCAAGCTGCACCCGGGTACTCGCTGGACTGAGCCCGGCGGCCTCGACGGTGCGGACGAAGCGCACCCCGTCCTCGCCCGTCATCCGCAACAGGTTCACCGCCTGATCTCCGCTGTACTTCAAAAACCGTCCCACTGCCCAGCGGTAGGCCTTCAAGGTCCGGGAACTCGTCGCCGTCCCGCTTGCCCCGTGCAGGGTGAGGTACGCCTCGGTCAGACTCCACAGCGCTTCCGCGTCCCGGTCCCTTACCGCCTCGACCGCCCGGCGTCTCCTCTTTTCGGGCAACAGGTCACCCCACCCCTTCGCTCGGTCGAGGGCCGACCCCCGGTACACCTCCAGCGTCATACCCCATAGATAACTCAACTTATCTGCACTAAGCTCTGAACAGTGAAGATCCTCGTACCAGACGCTATTTAAACTCCATCAGCACTCCTTGTAATGCCTCACTTCCCCGGATCCTGTGGCGCATTCAGCGAGGGCTCTGCTGTTTGCTCCTCCACACACCACCGGGTGAAGCGGTAGGCTGTCCCGTTCACCTTGAGCCGCGTCGTGTGCTCCCGGCGAATGGAGTCATGAATGGATAGCCCCACCTCGACGAACCCGTGAGATTGTAGCTTGAAGAGGGCACCCGTCAACAGGCCTTGGGGAATCTGCCGCAACGGACCTGCTCCGCCCATGACATTGGCCGAGTGGCTGCGTAGCCCCAGCAGGGCTTCCACATCCTGCACGGTGAGCCGCCCACCGAAGACTGAACCGACCTCCCCGTCGTCATCCTCGCCTCCCATCAAGCCGCCACCCAGGGGAGAAGCGACGACGGCCGAGAGCACCTACAGTTCGAAAGGCATCAGGTCCAGCAACGAGCGTGAGTAGTGCTGATACTCCTCGGAGCGACTCATCCTGGTCTCCGTAGCGATCACCGTCCTCGCCAGCCGAGCGTGATGGTGAAGCTTGGCCCGAATGGTCTCCGCCTCGACGCTCCGGATGATGCAGTCGAAGGTGTCGATGAGCGCGGGCATCTCCTCCATAACCTGACGAATCTTCCAGAGAGGAAGCGCGTTGTTCTGAACGGCGCGACCGACGAGTCTGAGGAACTCCAGGAGGCGTTCGGCCTCCAATGCCTCGCGGCCCCGAATGTCTGCGCCCTCGGCCTTCTTGCCCACAAGGTAGAGCGTGACGGCTGGGATGGCATCGACAAAGAGAGAGGCAGTCAGGCTCGCAGTCAGAGGGTCCAAGCCCCGACTGACCAGAACGTTCTTGAGCACTTCCCCGCTTGCACTGGCCAGCGCGTCGTGAGCCGCCGAGCCGAGGCAACCCCCCTCTCCATCCGTCAGGGAGACGACTTCAGGGAGTCAGGCGGCCCGAGCAGTTCACCTACATCCACCCCGAGCGCGTCCGCCAGCTTCTGCATGTGATCCAGCGTCACGTTCGCCTCGCCGCGCTCGATGGCCCCAATGTACGTGCGGTGAATTCCCGCCCGCTCTCCCAATTCCTCCTGCGAGACTCGCAGCGCCTTGCGCAACCGCCGGACGTGCGCGGCGAAGCGGAGGCGGGCGGCGCTGGCAGACACCCGGCCAGCCTGCGGCACCCCTGAAAGCCGGTCTACACTCTAAACCTAGCAACTCCGGGGGAAGAGGCCGTACACTGCGCGCACGATGAGGGTGCAACAGCGTGAATTCTGGGTTCCTCCCGGACCGGTGGCTCCCACTCCCGAACGCGAGGGGTTGGGATCGGTCCTGGTCCTTCCGGGCGTCTCGCAGCTTCTCCGACGCCAGCTCACCTCACCTGCCCGCGCTCGCGGCGGCCTGCTGTTCGGCTACCAGGACGTGGACACCCTGCACGTGTTCCTGGCGAGCACGGCCGGTTCACCGGGCTGGTACGACCGGACCAGACGCGAAGTGCTGGCGGTGGACCCCCGCTTCGCGCTGGGCTGGAGCGAGGCCCTCTTCGGGCTGTGGGGCGGCCGGGTGGACTGGGTGGGCAACTGGGTCGCTCATAAGGACGGGCAGATCCGCTCGGAGGAGCGGGATCACCGCTGGTTCCGCCGCGGCCAGAAGCTGGGGTTGTTCGACGACCGTGGCGTGCTCCTGATTCCCGGCTGGCACGAGGGCGTCTTCGAGTGCCGCGCGTACAGCCAGGACTCGGACGGCCAACCTGTCGAAGTCCCCTGCCGCGAGAGCACACGCTCCCTGGTGGAGACGGTCCAGCAGCTCACCGATCAGGCGTCAGGACCCGATGCAGAGCGGCCCCCACGCTAGACTGCTCTGCCTTGAACAGCCTCCATTCCCTCGCCGAACCCCGGTGTGACGCCCCGGCTCTGTCCCCCACCGCTGCCCTGACGGGGGAGAGGGTGACGCTTCCGCCGCGCCTCCTGGCCCTCACGCTGCAACAACCCTGGGCCGCCGCCGTCCGCGATCTCGACAAGTGCGTGGAGAACCGCGCCTGGCGTCCGCCCGCCCACGTGCTGGGGCAGTACATCGCCATCCACGCGGGGAAAACGTTCGACGAGCGCGGCGCGCAGTGGATCGCGGCCCACTTCGGCGCGTCCTACTCCCCCGGCAACACGGCAACGGGAGCCCTCGTGGCGCTCGCCCGCCTCAGCGAGGTGACCTCCTCACGTTCCGACCCCTGGTTCTTCGGCCCCTACGGCTGGGTCTTCGACAATGTCATCCCCCTGGAACCGGTGCTCTGCCGTGGTGCTCGGCACCTCTGGCGGGTTCCAGACGCCGCTTACGCGCAAGTCACCGAACAACTCTTGAAGAGAGTGTCAGCCCCCAAGTAGGGGGTGTCGCTCTATTTTGTGACATTGTCAGATTCATGGTGTATGCTGTCCCCAGGAGGGCAGCGTGCCGGATCTCGACAACGTGGGGTTCAAAGTTCAGGGGCAATGGAAAAAGGCCATGCGGGTCGCGGCCACCGAGCCCGCGGCGCTGGCCCAGCAGCTCTCGGCCATCCTGTCACGCTGCGCGACCCAGGCGGCCGGGGTCAGGGCGCTGCCTGCTCTGGCCGGACAACTGGCGGACATCGCCGCGCGCCCCTTTCACGAGCGGGAGGTTTGCCGGGTCGCCCTGCCACCCGAACACCTGCAAGAGGGGATGGTCGCCTGGCGGGCCGCGCAACAGGTTCTCACGGACCTGCGTGATCCCATGCTGGCCTGCGGGCCCGAGGACGTGACGCGCGCCCTCGCCCGGCGGTTTCTCGAGGAGGTGACCGAGGCCAACTTTCTCGGACGGCTGAGCGCCCGGGACCTCACCGCGCTGTACGGCAGCGAGGAGGGTGGACGGCAGGCCATCCTGGAGTGCCGCCGGGAGTTGCAGGACTACCTCGACGGCCTCTCGCAGGAATTCGCCGAGGGTTTCTGGGAGGCGCGCCTCACCCGGATCGCCGAACCCCAGGTGCAGAGGCGGGACACGGCCACGCTCCTGGACGAGGAGGTCGTCCTCGACCTGGACGCCTTTGGTGACCTCGGGGAGGACGAGCCGTGAGCCGCCGATCCGCCCAGCGCCGCTTCGACTTCGGCGAGCCCCTCGGACGCCGCCCGCGCGCCCGCCTGACCGCGCTGCGGGTCGAGGCGGAGGAACTGTGGGCCCTGCGACCGGACCTGCCCCGCGTGCTGGACGACCTCCTCGACGTGGCGATGGCGGTGTACGCGGCCGACCGGCTGCTGAGTCGGCCTCACCAGCACGGACACTTCGGCGCCCGGGTGCTGGAGCTCGTGGTGCCGGTCACCGAGGTGGAGCGCTGGCAGGCCCTGGAGGACGAACTCGCCGACTTCCTGGCCTGGCTGACGGGCGACGCCTGGCACTTGACTTTCGTGCCGGGCGCTCCGCGCGTCCGCGTGACGGGCGGTTTGTACCCCGCGCAGCACGACCGCCCGTTCGTGGGGCTGTACAGCGGCGGCCTCGACTCCCTGACGGGCGCGGTGATTCAGGCCCTCGACCCCAACTTCGACCGCGGCATCCTGGTGCGCGCCACCAGCCACCCGTCCCTGACGGCCAGGCAGCAGGAGCAATGGCGGGCGGTGAGAGCCGCCATGCCCGAGTTCGACTGGCACCGCGCGCTGACCTTCAGGCACCCGCTGAACAAACGCGCCCTCGGTGACTGGCACAGGCAGGAACAGGCGCAGGAGAAGAGCCAGCGTTCCCGCGCCTTCCTGTTCATGGCCTTCGGTGCCGCCACCGCGCACGCCTGCGGGGTGGACACCCTCCACGTGTACGAGAACGGCGTCGGGGCGATCAACCTCCCCCTCACGCCCGCCGCGAGCGGTGCGGACCAGACCCTCGCGATGCACCCCGAGACCCTCTTGCGTCTGAACGGCCTGCTGAGCACGCTTCTGGGGGTGAACTTCCGCGTCGTCAACGCCTCGTTGTGGCGCACCAAGGGGGAGATGTGCGCCCTGCTGGGCGAGCATGGCCTGGGGCACCTGGCGGAGCTGACGGTCTCGTGCGACAGCTACCCCCTGCGGGAGGCGCGCAAGCAGTGCGGCACCTGCACCTCCTGCCTGCTGCGCCGCGTGTCGCTGCTGGCGGGCGACCTCGCGGCCTTCGACCTGCCCGAACGCCACTACCGCCACGACATCCGGGCTCCGCACGCGGGCTTCCGGGAGTCGGACACGCTGCCCGCGGCCCTGATGGCCGACCAGGTGCGCCGCCTCTCGGGGGCCCTGAACGCTCCCGAACCCGCCCGGGCATTCCAGCGTGCCTTTCCGGACATCGAGCGCGCCCGGCACGCCATCGCGGCCTCGGAGCGCCTCACCCTCGCCGAGGTGGACGCGGGGCTGCTCTCCCTGTACGGGCGGTACGCCGGGGAGTGGGCGAACTTTCAGGCGACGTTCCACGACCCGGCGCGTGCCGCCGGAAGGGAAGCAACCTCATGACGGCCCCGAACTTCAGCCTGGACAACATGGATCTCACGGCGCTGGGCACGAGGTTGCAAAACGCCCGCAAGGCCGTCCGCCGCACCCAGCAGGACGCGGCCGACGCGCTGGGACTGGCCCGCACCACCCTCGTCGCCATCGAGAAGGGCCAGCGGCGTGTCACCCCCGAGGAACTCGTCGCGCTCGCGGACCTCTACGGGGCGAACCTGCACGACCTGCTGCGCCGACGCCCACCGGCGGGCGGGCTCGACGTGCAGTTCAAGGCGTACTTCAAGCAGCGTGGAACGGCCAACCCCGAGGAGGGCGACCGGCTCGAACAGGCGGCGGCGCTCCTGCAAGGGTACGCCGAGAACTACCTCGAGCTGGAGGAGATGCTCGAGACGCCCCTGCCCCGCAACTACCCCAGCGAGTACGACGTGCGCGGCATCGGGGCGGAGGCGGCGGCCGACGAGGTGGCCGAGGCCGAGCGGCGGCGCCTCGGGCTCGGGGACAGTCCCATCACCGACCTGCGGGGGGTGCTCGAAACCGAGGTGGGGCTGCGGATCTTCTACCTGGACCTCGACTCACGCGTGGCGGGCCTGTTCGGCTTCACCGAGGAACTCGGGGGCTGCATCGCCGTCAACGCCAAGCACCCGCCGGACCGCCAGCGCCTCTCGCTCGCGCACGAGTACGCGCACTTCCTCACCCGGCGTCAGCGCCCGGACGTGCAGGTGCTGCGCGCGGGCCGCCTGCCCGAGAGCGAGCGCTTCGCCGAGGCCTTCGCCCGAAGGTTGCTGCTGCCCTCCAGCGCGGTCCTTCGTCATTTGCGCAACCACATGCGGCACAGCGGCAAGCCCAAGATCGCGGACTTCGTGCACCTCGCGCGCTACTTCCACGTGTCCTTCGAGGCGTATGTACGCCGCCTGGAGGAACTCGGCGTGCTCGGCGCCGGCACCTTCGACCGGTTGAGGCTGGAAGGTTTCAAGGTGCGCGAGGCGCAGGAACTCGTGGGGGCTCAGGTGGATGAACTGCCGCCCGCGAAGTTCCCGCAGCGCTACACCCTCCTTGCCCTGGAGGCGCTCGAGCGGGGGCTCATCACGGAGGGGCGGGCGGCCCGTCTCCTGGAGGTGGACCGTCTGGAGGTGCGCGGGTTGCTGGAGCAGTTCAGCGGCCAGTCCAGCGTGAACGCCGAGGGTGAGGTCGGCTGGGTGCGCTGGCAGGTCGATGAGGACCTGGCCGTGAGGTCCAGGTGACCGGGGAGCCCGACTGGTATCTCGACGCCTGCGCCCTCATCAACCTGTACGCCTCGGGTCGCTTGCCAGATGTGGCGAGCGCGCTTGGAGTTCACTTTCACGTCGTGCCGAAGGTGTACCCGGAGGAGGCGGGGCACATCCTCTCCCCGCAGCCGGACGGGCGGCTGGAGCGGGAACGCATCGACCTCGCCCCCCTCATTGAGGCGGGCGTGATCCTGGAGGCCGGCGCTCCACGGGGTGCGGCCCTCGACGCGCTCGTGCGTTTCGCCGCGCGGGTCGACGACGGGGAGGCGATGACGATGGCCGTGGCCCTGAACGCCACGCCCCGCGCAGGCGTGGTGACAGACGACGCTGCGGCGCTCAGGCTTCTGGGGAGTGAGGCGGGTGCCACCTTCACGACGAGCCTCACCCTGCTGCGCCGCTGGAGCGAGGTCGGGGCGGTGGACGTGGCTGAGGTCGGGACTGCCCTGCGTAACGTGGAGGTGCGCGGGCGCTATCGCCCCGGCCCACGTCACCCGGAGTACGACTGGTGGTTCCTCAAACGTGGTTCGAATTGAGTGTCTTCCGCGGACATGAGCCATTTTCATGGAAGCCCGTTTGCATCTGTGCAACCGGCAGACTGGGATGAACCCAGCGGAGGTCTCCGTTGTAAGACGTGCTGTCGTGGATCAGTCGAAGGGGAAGCTCCACCGGCTTCCCGCCCATTCGCCCAACCACCCGTTCACCGTCCACGACCGACAGGGCCAGTTCGGAGGCCGTGCCCTTACTGCGACAACTCACGTTGGCCGAGCCGATGATTGCCAGGCAGGCGTCCACGATCATCAGCTTCGAGTGCAGGTTAATGACGGATTGCCGGGACGCCTGCCGCAGATGGATGGTGTGGACACTGGCGGGACCGCCCCCACGAATGTGCTCCAGGGTCCGGTGTCTCAGAGCGTTGTGAAAGGCCACCAGGCCGAACACCTCATGCACCCGCGCCCTCACCAGGATGACCTGCACGCCCCGCGCCGCCGCGTCACGCAGACGGTCCGTCAGGCTGCTGGGCTACACGAGCTGATCTTCGATGTAGATGTAGAGTTCAGCGCGCTCAATAACCATTCCCTCATGACTGCAAGCTGATTCTGAATGTTGAGACCCTCTCATAAAACTGTCAATTACAAGGAGTCCTCCTGTTGTACTGTCAGGGAGGCAAGTTCAGGGGCGCGGGTCGTCTCCTGGGGATTCAGCGCCCATACGCTGAGGTGGCGGAGTCTGTCGGTAGACTCCGCCCTTTTCTTTTGGAGGTGAAACAACCCTTGCCAGGAACTTCCGTTCAGGCCAAGCACGGTCTTTCTCCACCGCCCCCTCGACGCCTTTGGAGGTGAACATGTCGTTTTGGACCGAGGTTTTTGTTCTGGTGCAGCTTGCGCTGGCCTCACTGATTCTCTCGTCTTCGCTGGGCCGTCCTCGCGACACCCTGAGGCCCGTTCCCGTTCGGGAAGGAGTCGCTCCCCGTGGACCCCACGCTTGAGGTCTCGCTGCACTGGTTTTACGTGGCGTGCATGGCCGCCGGGGTGCTCTATTTCTGGTTCTTGAGCCGCGACCCCAGGGGCGTGCCCCGGTACGAGTACCTCACCGCGCTGATGATCGCCCTCGTCTCCGGGACCGTCTACCTGTCGGTGGCGCTGGGCTACGGCAAGACGGTGATCGGCGGCACCGAGGTGTACTACGCCCGCTACTTCGACTGGGTGATCACCACGCCGCTGCTGCTGCTCGCCCTCGCCTGGACGGCGATGCACCGGGCACCCAGGAAAGACAAGACCCTGATCGCCGCGCTGATGGGTACCGACGCCTTCATGATCCTGACGGGCCTGGTCGCCGACCTCACGACGGGACCGGCGCGCTACGTCTACTACAGCCTGGGGGTCGTGGCGTTCCTCGTGATCCTGGCGATGATCTGGGGGCCGCTGCGCCGCATCGCGCAGGAGGGCGGCGCCGACCTCGCGGGGGTCTTCCGCCGGGTGGCCGGGCTGCTGACCGTGCTGTGGATCCTGTACCCGACCTTCTGGATTCTGGGACCCTCGGGCATCAATGCGATCGGCCAGACGGCCTCCACGATGGGCTTCATCTTTACGCCGATCCTTTCCAAGGTCGTGTGGAGCATCGTGGACCTCCACAGCCTGCGCGCCCTGAAAGCCCGCGAGGAGTTCACGCGGGCGGTGCCTGCCCCCGGCGACTGACCAGAACAAACAACGCCGTACTACCGCGCGAGGAGACGGGAAGCCGTCTTCCTGGGGAAGTCGTGTGCCTTCGCGCCCGCCCCCATCCCTGTCCCGACTCCTCCACGCCGTGGAAAGGAGGCCTGTCCATGATCAAGAGAGTGCTCGTGCCCCTGGAGACCGTCGACGCGGCGCACCCCGCCTTGCGGGCAGCTCAGGCGAACTTTCCGGAAGCGAGGGTGTGCCCCCTGCACGTCCTGCCGGTCGGACCGACCGGAGCCGAGTTCGTCCTCGCCGCGGTCCCTGCCCGCGCCTACGAGGAGGCCCGGACGCGGCTCAATGCCCTGGGCGGCGGCGAACTCCTCTCGGGCGGCGACCCGGCGGGCGAGATCCTGCGCCGCGCCGGGAGCGGAATCATCGATCTTATCGTGATGGGCACAGGTGGCAAGCGCGGCCTGCCGCGTCTGCTGCTGGGCTCCGTGGCCGAACGGGTGGTGCGCGAGTCCCCGGTCCCGGTCCTGACCGTCCGCACCGGGGAGCCCGGCATGGGAGGGTCCTTTGCCGGGTTCCGCCGTCTGCTTGTCCTGACTGACTTCTCGCCCGCCGCGCACCGCGCCCACGACTTCGCGCGGGAGGCGTTCCCAGCGGCCCAGATGGAGGTGCTCCACGTGGTGTCCGCCGGGTCGCTTCAGACGCCCGTGCCCCTGACCCCGGCGGGGCGCGCGGTCAACGCCGCCGCCCTGGTGGCCCGCAACCAGGAGTGGAGGCGCGAGGCCCGGCACCGGCTGCGGGAGTTGGGCGGCGGCGAACTCGTGGAGGGCGATCCCGCCGACGTGGCGCTGGGCCGGGCCTGGAGTGGGAAGTACGACGCCCTCGTGCTGGGCACCGCTGCGAAGACCGGCCTCGAGCGCCTGCTGTTCGGCTCGGTCGCCGGGCGGGTCGTGCGCGAGTCGCCCATCCCCGTGCTGACGGCAGGCGAGCCTACCCTCCGGAGAACACCCTGACCTTCCTCATCGGCTCGGCCTCGCCCGCCGAGCGTTCCTCGAACCCCACCCCCGTTGTGCCGTGAACGGCACCCGAAGGAGAAGCGCATGACCCTGAACACCGACCGCCTGTCGCACCGCCTGTCCTGGCCCGGCATCTTCGCCGGGCTGGTGCTCGGCTTCGTCACCACCCTGACCATCCTCGCCCTGGGCT
>NZ_PNOR01000064.1 GCF_002869765.1 Deinococcus planocerae
TGGCCGCCGACGTGGTGGACCGGGTGCGGACGGCGGCCCTCCTCTCCCCTCCCGCGGCGGTGCCCGGCGTGGCGCCCCGGGTCGCTCCCGAGATCGCGTGGGCGGCGCGGCTGGCCCGGCCTGCCCCGGCTCCTCCCGTCGGGCTGGCGGGCCCCCTGGCCTCGCGGATCGCCCGGGAGGCGGGTGCGCAGGCCCCGGTGCCGGGTTCCCCTCCGCCTCCCGTCCACAACCCCGCGCCGCTGCTGCTCGTCTCGGGGCTGCTCGCCGGGCTGACGCTGCTCGCGGTGACGACCGCGTGGCCGAACCTGGCGGCGGGGGCGACGGTCCTCCAGACGCTGGTGGCGCAGGTCTCGCCTCTGGCGGGGGTGGGGCTCGCACTCCTGCTCGCCGTGAGCGTCCTCGTCGCGTGGCGCCCCACGCCCGCCGTACAGCGCTTCGGGGCCGGGGCCTTCGTGCTCGCCGCCGTGCTCACCCTGCCGCCGCTGTATGAGGCCTTTGCGCGCAGCGGGGTCACGGTGGGGCACGACGTGACGGTCCGCGGCGCCGTGAGCGGCAACGTCATCGCCGTGGGCGGCCACGTGACGCTCGCCCCCGGCGCCCGGGTGGACGGCGAGGTCATCACCCTGCTGGGCGACGTGCGGCGCGAGCCCGGCGCCCAGGTCTCGGGCCGGGTGAACGCCCTGCTCGGGCACGCGCCGGGGGACGCAAGCGCCCTGGAGACGGCGCCGCCCCCCGGGCTGAGCGTCGCGACCGCCACCGCTTTCCGGCCCCTGCTGGGCTGGCTGGGCGGCGCGGCGTGGAGCCGGGTCTTCGTGGTGCTCACGGGCGCCATGCTGCTGGGGCTGTTCGTGGCGGGGGTCGCGCCCATGCTCGCCCGCCGCCAGCGCCACGCCCCGCTGCGGACCCTCGCGCTCGGCGTGCTTGCCCTCGCCCTCCTGATCGGCCCGGCGCTCGGGCTCGCGCTCGTGGGGCTGCTCGTGCCCGCGCTTCTTGCCACGGCCTTCGCCCTGCTCACCGTCGCCACCGGCCTGAGCGTCACCGCCTACGACGCGGGCCGCGCCCTGGCCTACCGGCTGCGCCTGCCCCTTCCCGACGCGGTGGGCGCGCTGCTGGGGCTGTGCACCGTCGCCGCCTCCCTCAGCGTGCCGCCGCTGGCCCTCGTGCTCGTGCTCGTGGGCGGCGCGTGGGGCGCAGGCACCCTGCTCCTCACCCGGCAGGGGCAGGAGGCGGGAGGAAGGTTCCCGGCCTGAAGGTCAAAAAGTCAGGGCCGGAGCATCGATGCTCCGGCCCTGGCCTTTCCGACTGCGCTTCCGGCTGAAACTCAGCTCAGGATGCGCTTGAGGTGCAAGTAGATCTCGTACCAGTCCTGCTTGTCGCGGGGGCGCTTGCCGCGCAGCTCGATGCGCGACAGGGTGCGCACCCAGTCGGGCGTGAGCTGCCCGCCGAGTGCCGGGTCGGCCACGAGGTCGGCCAGCCCCTTGGGCAGCGCCCCCTCGGTGGAGTCGCCGTAGAACTCGACGCCCTCGAGCAGGTCGTGCACCGTGATGGCGTAGGCCCCCGCCAGCGTCTGGAGGGTCTCCAGGCTGGGGTTCGTGCGCCCGCGCTCGAGGTCGCTGAGGTACGGAACGCTGATCCCGGCGGTCTCGGCCACGTCCTTGAGCCGCAGCCCGCGTTCGCTGCGCAGTTCGCGGAGTCGTTCGTGCAGTTTCATCTTTCACCTCCTTGGCTGCGGCGTCGCCTCGCTTCCGTCTCCAGGTGCCCGGAGCAGGAAGGTGTGCCGCCTCGGGCGGGACCGGCCCGCCACGGAACTTGCCTGTGAGCAGAACGGGACACCCTTGGTCGGAGTGTAACACCGCTCCCCGGTACGGTCAATACAGAATAGAGCCCCCCTCTTCTTGCCTCCCCTTAGACACTCTGCTATTATCGTAATCAAAGGATGAATTCAGGTCTCAGCCTCTCTGCGGGGTTGTGCCCGAGCATCGTGACAGGAGGGCGGCCTATGCGCGCACTGGACATTATCGCCGAGAGTATCCGCGTGGGGTACGTTCATCCCACCACCGTCCTCAACACCCTGATCGAGACCGAGAACGAGGGTGGGCTGGGTGCGGTGCGCCGGGTCGAGCGCCACCTCTCGGTCGGGAACCTCGCCCTGCGCGAGCGCGCCCATCCCCACCAGGACCTCGCCCAGCTCTGGTTGGGGGCCACCCGCGCTTACCTCGTCACCCAGGCGGAGCGCAGGCAGGCGGTATAAAGCGGAAGGTCGAAAGCCGGGGGCAGAAGGCCGGGAAAGCTTCTGCCCTCGCTGCCTTTTCTGGCCTTCAGCCTTCCGCCTTTAGCCCGTAGATGTCCTCGTACTTCGCGTGCAGGTAGGCGACGTAGGGGTCGGCGCTGAGGGCACGGCCTGTGGCCCGCTCGGTGAGTTCGGCGGGCGTGAGGCTGCGTCCGTGGCTGTGGACCTGCTCGGCGAGCCACGCCAGCAGGGGAGCGTACTCGGCGCGCTCGATCCCCGCCGCGATCTCCGGGTCCCTCCTGGCCGCCTCCAGAAGCTGCACGCTGAGGAGGTTGCCGAGGGTGTAGGTCGGGAAGTAGCCGATCAGCCCCGCCGACCAGTGGATGTCTTGCAAGACGCCCCGCGCGTCGTCCGGGGGCGTCAGGCCCAGATAGTCGTGCATCTTCGCGTTCCAGGCCTCCGGCAGCTCGGCCACCCGCAGCGTGCCCTCCAGCAGGGCGAGTTCGAGTTCGAAGCGCAGCATGACGTGAAAGTTGTAGGTCACCTCGTCGGCCTCGACCCGGATCAGGCTGGGCTGAACGCGGTTGACGGCGCGGTAGATCGTGTCGGCATCAAGTCCCGCCGTCACCTCGGGCGCGACCTTGGCGAGGGCCGGGAGGTAGCGTTCCCAGAAGGGCCGGGAGCGGGCGAGCAGGTTCTCGAACAGGCGCGACTGGCTCTCGTGGACGCCGAGGCTGGCCCCCGCCGACACGGGCGTGCGCTCCCAGCGCGGCGCCACTCCCCGCTCGTACATCGCGTGCCCGGTCTCGTGCCAGGTGCCGAAGAGACAGGCGGGCCAGTACGCCTCCACCCGGGTCGTGATGCGCACGTCCTCCCGGCTGAAGTTTGTCTGGAAGGGGTGGGCGCTCTCGTCCTGCCGTGAGAACGCCGGCCCCAGCCCGAAGGCCTCGCCCGCCACCCGCCACGCGAAGGCCTTCTGCGCCTCGGGGGAGAAGGGGCGGGTCAGCACGCCGTAGTCCGCCGCGTTCCCCGCCGCCGTGACGCGCCGCAGCAGGGGGAGGGTGCGGTCGCGCAGGTCGGCGAAGACCGCCCGCACCTGCCCCGAGCGCATCCCCGGCTCGTACTCGTCGAGCAGGGCGTTGTAGGGGTGGTCCTCGTAGCCCAGGAGGTCGGCGCGGCGCCGGGCGAGGTCGATCATCTTCCCCAGGTGCGGGGCGAAGGTGGCGAAATGACTGCGTTCGCGGGCGTCCAGCCAGGCGTGGTGCGCCTCGTTGCGGGCGCGGGCAGCTTCCTCCACGAATTCGGTGGGGAGCCGGGTCGCCTTCTCGAAGTCGCGGCGGGCCACCCGCACGACGGCGGCGTCCGTCTCGCCTGCGGGAGTGCCCGCCGCGTCCAGCAGCTCGGCGGTGCGCGGGGCCGTGAACAGTTCGTGCGTGAGGCCTTCCAGGGTCGCCATCTGGAGGCCCCGCACCCGGGCCCCCTCAGGGGGCATCTGCGTCTCCTGGTCCCAGGACAGCAGCCCGGCGGCGGCGTTCAGGTCGCTGACCTGCCCGAGACGGCGTTTCAGTTCGTCCATGCTCATGCCCGCAGCCTAGCGTCCGGCGGGCAGGGTCACCCTACTGCCAGCGCTCCCACGCCTCCCCCGCCTCACCGAGGACGAGCGGGCGCACCTCCCCGATCAGGTACAGGCTCCCGCACAGGGCCGCGAGCCCCCCGGGCGGGAGGAGGTCGAGGGCCGCCCCGGGCGAGTCGGCGAGGCGAACGGGGAGCCCCTCGAACAACGGTGCGAGGTCGGCAGGATCGGCGGCACGCGGGCTGAGGGCGGCCCGGGTGAGGATGACCTCAGACGCGACCGCGCGCAGGGCCGCCGCCACCCCCGCCACGTCCTTGTCCGCCGCCGAGCCGAAGACGACGGGAAGATGCTCCACCCCCAGCCCCCGCAGGGCGGACACGAGCGCCCGCGCCCCGTCCGGGTTGTGCGCCCCGTCGAGGATTACCCGGCCCCCCCGCCACGGCAGCACCTCCAGGCGGCCCGGCCAGCGCACCCCCGCCGCGCCCGCCCGGATCGCCCCCTCCCCCACCCCGAGGCGGTGGGCGGCGGCGGCGGCGAGCGCGGCGTTCCTCGCCCCGTGTTCGCCGAGCAGCGGGGTGCGGAAGGCGAGCACCGCCCCCGGCAGCCTCAGGCGCACGTCCCACCCGTTCCAGCCCAGCGAGGTCGTCTCCAGCGTGACCTGGCGCCCCAGGGCCCAGAGGTCCGCCCCCCGCGCTTCCAGCAGGGGCAGGAGGTCGGCGTCCACCCCCGTCACGGCGGGGTGAGCGGCGCGGAGGATGCCCGCCTTCTCCCCCGCGATGGCCTCCCGCGTCTCGCCCAGGATGGCCGTGTGATCGAGGGCGACGTTGGTGATCACGCTCAGCTCAGGGTCGAGGACGTTCGTGGCGTCGAGCCTTCCGCCGAGGCCCACCTCCATCACGGCCACCCCCACCCCCGCCCCCGCGAAGAGGAGGCAGCCCAGGGCCGTCACGATCTCGAAAAAGGAAGCGCCCTGGGCCTCGGCGTGGGGCCGCACGTGTCCCAGGGCCTCCCGCACCACGTCCGGCGGGAGCTCAGCGCCCGCGACCACGAAGCGCTCGGCAAAGCGCGTCAGGTGCGGGCTGGTAAAGAGGCCCGTCCGTTCCCCCGCCGCCGTCAGGCTGGAGGCCAGGTTCGCGGCGGTGCTTCCCTTGCCGTTCGTGCCGCCGACGAGCACGGCGCGGAAACGCTCCTGGGGATCACCCAGACGGGCGAGCAGGGCACGCACCCGGGACAGCCCGGGATGAACGCCGAACCGTTGCCGCGCGAAGAGCCATTCCAGGTCGGGCGTGGGGGTCATGCGGGCAGGATAGGAGCCGCGCCGGACGCCGGAGAAGAGGGGCCGGACCTCTCCTCCCGGCCTCTCCTTCCCGGCCCCGGGTCAGGCGCCCGGCGTGAAGTAGGCTTCGAGCGTCGGCACGATCTGTTTCTTGCGGCTGATGCGGCTCCCCAGGTCGGCGAGCTTTCCCTCGGGCTCCACCCCGAACGCCTCGCGCAGCACCTTCTCCTCGGTGGCGGACAGCACCAGGGTCTGGTTCGTCTCGCGCAGGATGTCCACGACCGAGAGGAGCACGCCGTTCAGGCCGTCTTCCGCCCGCGCCCGGTCCATCGCGGCGAGCAGTTCCTCTTGCCGACCGAGCACGTACCCCGGATTGGTCGTCTCGACCACGCCGAGGCCCCACTGCTGCACGGTCTGGGGTTTAGCCGGGTCCCCGAAGGGAAAGACCTTGTAGTCCATCCGCAGCAGGGTGTCGGCGGGCGTGTCCCCGAGGTCGCTCTTGGCGGCGAACATCGCGAGCGCGTAGGCCTCCACGTCCGCGACCTCCGCAATGGGCGCCAGAAACGCCACCGCCTCGCGGTCGTCCGGCGTGGTCGTCGGGCTGCGGAAGTGCAGGGTATCGCTGAGGATGGCGCTCAGCATCAGCCGCGCGTCGGTGCGCTCCACCGACAACCCCGCCTCGCGGTGCAGCTTGAGCAGGATGGTCGCCGTGCACCCCACCGGCTCGAAGCGCAGGGAGGCGGGCTGCGAGGTCGTCAGGTCGCCCAGCTTGTGGTGGTCCACCACCCGCGTCACGGTCAGCTCGGAGAGGTTGGAGACCGACTGCGCGCTCTCGTTGTGATCGACGAGGGCCACCCGGGCGCCTGCCCCCAGCTCGGGCAACATCTCAGGAGCCTCCACCCCCGCCTCCCGCAGCACGAAGGGCGTCTCGAAGTTGAGGTCGCCCAGCCGGTAGGCCCGCGCCTCCACCCCCTGACGGCTGAGCAGCCGGGCGTACACGAGGGCCGAGGTGATCGCGTCGGTGTCCGGGTTGGTGTGTCCAAAAACAGCCAGCATGGCGCGATTGTAATGCCCGGGGCAAAAAAGAAGAGGCCCCGGAGGGCCTCCTCAGCGCACAGAGGGTTAGAAGCGGAAGGTGTAGGCGACCTTGAAGCCCTGGGCGATGCTCCGACCCGTGTTGTTGTAAGCGGGGGTCGTGCCGACAGCGGGCGCGCTGGGGCGGAAATCGTCGTTGTAGAACACGCCGTAGTTCGCGGACAGGCCGTTCCAGCTCACCTGAGCGAACAGACCCTGCGAACGTCCGCTGTTGAGACCGGCGTTGTCGCCCGCGAAGGGGGTGTTGGCACTGCTGAAGGGGCTGGCGTAGATGCGGTCCGAAGCGGCGCTGTAGGTCGCCGTCGCAGCGCTGGCGCTGCTGCCAACGGTCGTGCTGGCCACGTTGAAGCCCTGGTAGTAGGCGTAACCCAGGCTCGCGCTCAGGTTAGGCGCCAGGAAACGGTTGAAGGTCACGCCTGCCTGACCGAACAGCTCGGTCGTCGTGTCCCCCGCCACCTCGACCCGGGCGTCACCGTAGTTGGTGATGCGGTTGGCGAAGTTCACGAAGACGCTGGGCTGGAGCGGCACGGCGGTCAAGGGCTGGGTGCTGAGCTTCACACCGTATTTGACAGTGTTGTACGTCGCCGCCGTCAGGTTACCTCCGGCAGCGGTTGTGTTGCCCGTGTCCGTCACCGCCGCGTTGTTCGGCGTGGTGAACAGGTGGTAGCGGGCGAACGGCTGAACCTGCACGCCGAAGACGTTGCCGCTGTAGTCGGCGTAGACCTGGAAGTCGTTGGCGCCCAGCTCTTCCTCGTAGAAGCGAGCATATGCGCCGGTGATGTTCAGGCCACGAATCAGCGCATTGGTTGCCGTGCCGTCGTGACGCAGGCGGGCACCGAAGGTGCTGGAGAACGCGAAGGGCACGTCCGCCACGTCCATGTACGGAGTGGAGCTGTTGTACAGGAAGCCGTTGCCGTCGGGACCCGCGTAGGTCAGGTCGGCGCTGATGAGTGCGTCGTCCTGGGTCGCACGGTTGAAGAAGCCCACGAGGCTCAGGGCCCCCAGGCGCGCACCGGCGCTCACACCGAAGCTGGTGTTGCGCGGCGCGTCGTCGGCGGCAATGTAGGGCACGTAGGTGTCGCCGAACGCCGCCAGCGCCACGGGGCCCAGGTTGGTGCCGACGCCCGCGCCGAAGCCCACCTGATCGGCGATGTAGGGTGCGCTCGACTTGTAGCCGTTCGCGCCCTGGCCGTAGTAGTAGTTGGAATCGTTGGCGCTCATGCCCGCCACGCCAGCAGCGAACTCGGGGTCAATCGCGCGGAAGTTCGCACCGAAGCGGGCGATGCCCAGGTCAGCCGTAGCGTTCGTGAAGAACGCCTGGTCACGGGCGGCCAACGTGCCTCCGATGTCACCGCCGCCGATGATCGGAGCCACCGTCTGCGGGATGCTGGCGACGTACGCGCCGGTCACGTTAAAGGGCGCGTTGCCCTCCGCGTTCCGGGCCCCGAAGCCCAGGTTGTAGTCCACGCCAAGTGCGCTGCGGTTGTTGTCGTTCTGGGCGAACGACACGCCCACCGTACCGAAGTTGGCGGGGTTCACGCTGAAGCGCACGCCGTAGTAGTTGCCCTGGAGGACCCGCGGCTGAGCGGCCCCGTTGTTGGAATCCAGCTTGGCCGTGTTGGCATTGCCCACCACGACCGTCGCCTTGGGCTGGAGCGCCGTGTCCGCGGGGTTGCCCGTCACGTTGACGACGAAGCCACGCCTCGGGACAGCCTCCTCGGTGTCGTTGTCGTTGGCGAACAGGTAGTCGTTGAACTTGAACTTGCTGTTGCTCGACTCGTAACGAACGTCGAACTGCTGCCCGGCGATGGTGCCGCTGGCCGCCGCGCTGCCCACGGTCACGTTGAGGGGGCTGCCCTGGGTCACCTCGTTGTCGACGTTGAAGTTGAGCTCCGCGCTGTTGACGGTGATCTGACCGTTCGCCGTCCGCAGGTTGGTGGCCCGGACTCCGAAAGCGACTTCACTGTCACCCACGAACGAGCGGTTGTTCGTGTCGATGCAGCTCACCGGGTTGCCAGAGGCTGCGAAGACACCGTTAGGGCAGTTCACGCCCGTGCTGAACACGCCGTCGGCGAAGGTCTGGCGGGTCAGGCGGTCGACGTCGAAGTCGGCAATCCCGCTGGTCCGAGCGATGTTGCCGTACACCGCGTTGATCGTACCCACAACGGTAAAGCGCGGCGCGTTCTCCAGGGTGGTCACGCGCGTGTCGATGGTGCCCACGCGGCCCGCGAGGTTGTCAAAGTCCGCGCGCTGCACGAAGTCCGCCTGGGCGCTCTCGACGGCGCTCACGCGGTCTTGCAGGTTCAGGATGTCCTGGTTGAGCAGCACGGTGAGGTCGTTCAGCGCCGCGATGCTGCTGGCGTTGTCGTCGATGTCGGCGCGCAGGGCGTCGTAATCGTCGGCACGCGCCGTCAGATCGGCAATCTGCGACTGAAGCTGCGCGATGGCGTTTGCGTCACCGCTGGCGGTGGCGAGCTGCTCCACGCGCGCCTCCAGGCGAGTGAAGTCCTCGCGGTTCACCGCGTTCTCTTCGAGGTCGCTGACGCGCACGCCGAGCGCCGTCAGGTCAGCCGCCAGCTCCTGGATGGCGTTCTGAAGCGAGGTCAGGGTCTCCGGGCTGAGGTTACCGGGGTTCACCTGCCCCTGGCGCACCTGATCGAGCAGACGGGCCAGGATCACGGCGGCCTCGTAGCGGGTCAGATTCTGGGTGCCGCGGTAGGTCCCGTCCGGGTAGCCCAGGATGATGCCCTGGCTCACCAGACGGTCGATGGCGTCCTTGGCCCAGTGACCGGCGGGAACGTCGGTCAGCGTGGGCACCTGCGACGCCGCAGGAGCCGCAGCCGGGGTGGCGGCGGGTGTCGCCGTCGCCGGAGCAGCCGGGGTGGCCGTCTGCGCGCTGGCGAAGCCGAACGACAGTGCAGCCGTGAGAACGAACAAGCTCTTCTTCATACAACCCCCAAAGCGTGGCGCGTCCGAGGCACTTCCGGCACTGGAGTAGACGGTGGGGCGAGTTGCCGAGTTTCCTCTCCCGGTGCAGTTCGCCATCCGCGCCCTTTCGCGCAACCTGACCGCCGCCGCCTATGGCTTTGGAAAGTCAGATCAGACGGATGATACAAGCGTGAAGAACATGGGGTCAACCCTGAGAGCAGGGTGAACCTGTCTTTCTGGGGTTGATGAAGGCCAATCTGACGGGATCGTGAAGGTTGATCACTAAAGACGCTATTCGTAGGGAGCTTGAAGCTTTATGGAACTATTCAAATCTTACACTCCGCACTGTCCAAGCACTAAATTCGCCCAAAACTTTTGCTGGACGACACCAGCGCAAATCGACTCTTACGCACGCTTGTATTCAACTTGATCACCGGCAGCGGCCAATGCGCCCTCAAACCATTCAGGGATATTCTGCCGAAAGTACCGTTGTGCCCAAGTCTGTGCCCAGGGCCTGAAATTACCCTGAGCGATTGCCGACCGGACACGCTCCACCAGTCGGTGAAGGTAGCGAATGTTATGCAGGGAGAGCATCCGGGGGGCGAGCAATTCCTCGGCGCGGACGAGGTGGGCGAGGTAGGCACGGGTGAAGTTCTGGCAGGCGTAACAATCGCACTCGGGGTCTATGGGTTGCAGTTGGGTGCGGGGGGCACTTGAATTCATGTTCAGGCGCCCGTCATCCGTCAGGGCATAACCGAAGCGGCCCGTGCGCGTGGGGTAAACACAGTCGAACATATCCACACCCAGGGCTATGGCGGCCACGAGGTCCTCAGGGTGTCCCACGCCCATCAGGTAGCGGGGCTTGTGCTCGGGCAACCGCGCTGCCGTCAGGGCGACCGCCGGGTACATTTCCTCCTTGGACTCCCCAACTGCCAGACCACCGATGGCAAATCCCGGCGTCTCGAACGGCAGCGTGAGGTCCAGGCTCAGGTGGCGAAGGTCCGCGTGGACTCCCCCCTGCACGATGGCGAACAGCGCCTGGTCCCCGCGAGTCTTGACGGTCTGACACCGCTCTAGCCACCGGACGGTGCGCTCCAGGCTCCGGCGAATGTACTCCCGCTCGGCGGGGTGGGGCGGGCACTCGTCGAACGCCATGATCACGTCTGCACCCAGGGCCTCCTGCACGGCGACGCTGCGTTCCGGCGTCAGGCTCACCAGGCTGCCATCGACATGACTTTTAAAGGTCACGCCCTCCTCCGTGATCTTGCGCATGTGCCCCAGGCTCATCACCTGAAATCCCCCCGAGTCTGTCAGGAAAGGGCCGGGGTAGGCAGTAAATCCGGCAAGGCCCCCATGCGCCTCGACCAGCCGCTCGCCGGGCCTGAGCATGAGATGGTAGGTATTGGCCAGGATCATCTGCGAGCCCACGTCCAAAAGTTCCTGTGGGCTGAGTCCCTTGACCGTTCCCTGCGTTCCCACAGGCATGAACATCGGCGTTTGTACGGTTCCCCGCGGCGTGGTGAAGGTTGCTACCCTCGCCCGGCCATCCCGATGCCGAATTTCGAACTCAAACATCCGGGTATTGTGCCCGAACGTTCTTGCACAAAATGGAAACCCAAACAAGGAGAGTCAACAAAAAGCCCCACCGCGGGGGGTGGGGGGGACGGTGGAGCGGGAGACGAGATTCGAACTCGCGACATCTACCTTGGCAAGGTAGTGCTCTACCAGCTGAGCTACTCCCGCGTTGTGTTGTGCAC
>NZ_PNOR01000065.1 GCF_002869765.1 Deinococcus planocerae
GCGACGCCTCCGAGCGCCGTCTCACCCAGGCCGACGGGACCGGGCCCCGCCGCGTCCGCCCCCGCGCCCCAGGGTCCCGGGGCCCTCGCCCGCGAGGCGGCGCCCGAGGCGGTGCCGGTGCCCCCGGTCTCCGCCGCCCTGCGCGACACGTCCCCCGCCACGCCGTCCGCCCCCCGGGGAACTTCCTCCGCTCCCGGGACCGCCGAGGTCGCCCGGGCGGAGGCACCCGCCCCGGTGCCCGCCTCCCCCCTGGCGCGGGGGCGTGAACTGACCTCGCTGCTGTACCAGGAGCGGCTGGGCGAGCTGTGGGCGGCTTTTCTCCCCTCCGCGCGGGCGACGTGGGGCGACTTCTCCGCCTTCGAGGCTTTCCGGGCCTCGGGGCGCGACACCTACGGGCCCGAGGCGACCTTGCTCCACGAGGCGGTCATCGAGGAGGACGGCGTGACCTCCTACGTCCGCACCGTCACCTTTCAGGGCGACCCGGGAAGCGAGTGGACTCTCGTCTTCAGCCTCGACCCCCAGGGCAACGTCTCGCGCTTCGAGATCGCCGCGACCGAGGGGGTGCCCCCGCAGTAACCCGCCGGGGTCCTGGCCGCCTGAGCGCCCGCAAAAGCGTCCCGTGTGGGGCGCTTTTCGCGTGGAGGGCGCCCGCGTCCCCCGGCATGAACGCCCTGTCAACGCGTCATGAAGCGGCCCGGGCTGGCAGGCAGGGGGAGGGGCGCCGGACAATCGGGGCGGGGTCCCACATGGCGCACGACCGATTTCTCGACCGCCGGGACGCGGGGCGGCGCCTCGCCGAACGGCTGCTCGCCCTGGGCGAATGGCCGGACACCACCGTCCTCGCCCTGCCGCGCGGCGGGGTGCCCGTGGCCTCCGAGGTCGCCCGGGCGCTGCACGCGCCCCTCGACGTGTTTGTCGTCCGCAAGCTGGGCCTGCCCGGCTCCGAGGAGGTGGCGATGGGCGCCGTCGCGTCCGGCGGCGTGCGGGTGCTCAACGAGGACCTGCTGCGCCGCGCCCAGGTGTCCTCGGGGGCGTTGGAAGCCGCCTCGCGGCGAGAACGCGCCGAGCTGGAGCGCCGTGAGCGCGCGTACCGGGAGGGCCGCACGTCCGCGCCCGTCGCGGGCCGCACCGCCCTCCTGATCGACGACGGGCTGGCGACGGGCGCCACCATGCGCGCGGCCCTCCTCGCGCTGCGGCCCCTCGGCCCCGCCCGCGTGGTCGTCGCCGTCCCCGTCGCCCCGCCCGAACTCTGCCGGGCGCTGGAGACGGAGGCCGACGGGGTGGTCTGTCTCCTCGCCCCGCCGCATTTTCAGGCGGTCGGCCAGTTCTACGACGACTTCCGCCAGACGACCGACGACGAGGTGCGCGAGGGGCTGACGCTCGCCGCCTCTCCCCCTGAAGAGGAGTGAAGGCATGACCCACACCCGATCCTCGCTCGCCCAGGCCCTCCGAGAAGTCATCCACCCCCTGACCGGCGCCTCGAACGACTACGACGCCCTGCTGGAGAGCATCGGCGACGCGCGTTTCGTCCTCATCGGCGAGGCGTCGCACGGCACCCACGAGTTCTACCGGGAGCGGGCGCGGCTGACCCGGCGCCTGATCGAGGAGCGCGGCTTCACAGCGGTCGCGGTGGAGGCCGACTGGCCCGACGCCTACCGGGTGAACCGCTTCGTGCGTGGGCAGGGCGAGGACGGGAGCGCCCTCGAAGCCCTGGGCGACTTCCAACGGTTTCCCAGGTGGATGTGGCGCAACGAGGACGTGGGGCACTTCGTGGACTGGCTGCGGGGGCACAACGAGCGGCATCCGGGGGCGGAGGTCGGCTTCTACGGCCTCGACCTCTACAGCCTGCACCGCTCCACGCGGGCAGTCGTCGCCTACCTGGAGGCAGTGGACCCCGAGGCGGCGGGGCGGGCGCGCAAAAGATACTCGTGTTTCGACCACTTCGGCGAGAACCCGCAGGCGTACGGCTACGCCACCGAGTACGGGCGCAAGGAGCCCTGCGAGGACGCCGCCGTCGCGCAGCTCCTCGAACTCCAGCGCCGCGAGGCCGAACTCGCGCACGGGCCGCTGGGCGGCGACGAGCACTTCTTCGCCGAGCAGAACGCCCGCCTGGCGAAAAACGCCGAGACCTACTACCGGGCGATGTTCCGGGGCCGCGACGAGTCGTGGAACATCCGCGACCGCCACATGGCCGAGACGCTGGAGGCCCTCGTCGAGCACGGCGAGGGGCAGGGCCGCCCGCAGAAGGTCGTCGTCTGGGCGCACAACTCCCACCTCGGCGACGCCCGCGCGAGCGAAATGGGCTGGCGGCGGGGCGAATTCAACCTCGGGCAGCTCACCCGCGAACGCTGGCCCGAAGACACCTCCATCATCGGCCTGAGCACCCACCACGGCACCGTGACCGCCTCCGACGACTGGGACGAGCCTGCCCGGACGAAACGGGTGCGCCCCGGGTTGGAAGGCAGCCTAGAAGACCTCTGCCACGAGGTCGGCGAGGCGAACTTCTGGCTCGACCTGCGGGGGCAGAACGCCGCCACCGACGCCCTGCGCGAGGAGCGGTTGCAACGCTTCATCGGCGTGATCTACCGCCCCGAGACCGAGCGCCGAAGCCACCATGTCCAGACCCGCCCCGCCGACATGTACGACGCCCTTCTGCACTTCGACGAGACGAGCGCGGTGGTGCCCCTCGACGCGGACGCCGGGGACGCGGAGGATGAGGTGCCGGACACGTATCCGGTGGGGGAGTAGCCGGACTCAGGGCCGAGGTTGACCGTTCCAAAGTGTTTTGAGCTTCCCCGTCACGAGGTTGATGGTGGGTCCCCTGCCGTCCTTGTCGCGCAGGGCGAGGTGAACGTCGTTGCCGTAGAACACCCACTTAGGCTGATATCCCCAAGTCAGGAAGGGGCCGTCCATTGAGCCGCACGCACGGCAGCCGGAGGCGTTCGGGACCACCTCCGCGAAGCTCAGGTCCGCCGTGACCCGGCCCCCGGGGTCGTAGACCACCACGGCGTGACGGGGGCTGCCGTACCCGGCATGGTTGTCGAGCGTGACGACTTGACCGCGCGGGCTGAGGTAAACCCGGGCGGGCGTGTTGACCAGCCGCCGCTTCCAGAGCGTCCTGAGGGTCCCGTCGGGCTGGAGTTGCACGAGTTCGCCCCAGCTCTCCCGCGCCGAGGCCCGCGCATCGTCTACCCCGCGCGGCAGCAGCTTGAAGCCGGAGGAGCCGGAGTCCGACCCCACCAGCAGCGGCCTCGGCGGCGCGTAGGTGTTCGCCTGGGCCACGGTCGTCAGGCCAGCCAGCAGCAAGGTAAGGGGTCGCATCCCCCAGGGGAGACGCCGCACCCGGACCGCCCGCTTACCCCCCCCGCGCCTCCACTTCCGCCTGCTTCTCGCCCCAGGCTTCCATGCGCGCCTCCAACCGCATTTCGAGGTCATGTGCCGTCCGTCCCAGCGTGGCGAAGTCGGCGTCCGGGGACGCGGAGGCGAGGGCGGCCTGGGCATCCATCAATTCGGCCTCCAGCCGGGCGATCTCCGCCTCGATGGCCTCCACCTCGCGCTTGAGGTGCCACAGACCCTTGCCCCTCGGGGCGGCGGAAATAGGCTTCGGCTCGGGCTTGACCTCCGCCGCCTGCGCCGGGCGGTGCCGGGCCTTGTAGTCGGCCCAGCCGGGGTACTCGTAGAACTGTCCGTCCTCGATCAGCCAGATGCGGTCGGCGAGCCCCTCGATGAAGGCGCGGTCGTGGCTGACCATGACGAGCGTGCCGGTGTAGGCGTCCAGCGCGTCCTCCAGCCCCTCCACCATCTCCATGTCGAGGTGGTTCGTCGGCTCGTCGAGCACGAGGAGGTTGTGGTCCTCCTGCGCGAGCTTGAGAAGGGCCAGCCGCGCCCGCTCGCCGCCCGAGAGGATGCTCGCGGGTTTGTCGTGCTGGTCGTAGGGGAACATGAAGGTGCCGAGGAGATCGTGGGCCTCGGGGTCCTTCTGGACGTACTCGCGCGCCACGTCGTAGAGGGTCTGCGAGGGGTCCACGCCGCGCAACGCCTGGTCGTAGTAGCCGACGGAAACGCGCGCCCCCGTCAGCACCCGGGCGCGGGGATCGTCGGACTTGTCCAGCCCGAGCAGGGCACGCAGCAGGGTGGTCTTCCCCGCCCCGTTGCGCCCGATGATCGCCACGCGGTCGCCCCGGCGCAGTTGAACGTTCACATCCGCGAAAAGCGTCCGGTCCCCGACCCGGCGGGTGACGTGCCGCGCGTCGAGCACCACGTCGCCGCTCTCGGGTGCGTGGAAGGTGATGCGGGTGGTGCGCTCCCCCGGGGGCGGGGCCGAACTGGCGCGAGACTGCATCCGGTCCACCCGCGCCTGCATCGCCTTGGCGCGGCGGGCGAGCTTGCTCATCCCCAGACCCCAGATCTTCATGCGGTCGGCGCTCGCCTGGAGGGAGGCGATCTGCTTGGCGTCCTGCGCCGCCTGCGCCGCCTGCCGCTCCAGGTCGGCGGCGAGCGTCTCGCGGAAGGTGGAGTAGCCTCCGGGGTAGACCTTGAGCCCCCCACCGCGCAGGTACGCCGTCTCCCGCGTCACCGCGTCGAGAAAGGCGCGGTCGTGGCTGATCACGAGGACGGCGCCCGGGTAGCGCGCGAGGAAGCCCTCCAGCCACTCGACCATCACGATGTCGAGGTGGTTGGTGGGCTCGTCGAGGAGCAGCACGTCGGGGTTCTCGACGAGGAGGGCCGCGAGGCCGAGGCGGGTCCGCTCCCCGCCCGAGAGGCCACCCACTGGCTCCCCCTCCCGCCCCCGGAACCCGAAGGCGAGGGTCACGGCCTCGCGGCGGCTGCGGCGCTCGAATCCCCCGCGGCGGGCGTAGTGTTCGAGTACAGCCTCGTGGCGCAGGACGCTCTCCGGGGTGCCGTCCGCCATCGCCTCCGCCGCCGCACTCAGCTCGGCCTCCAGCGCGTCGAGGTCGTGGAAGGCGGCCTCCAGCACCCCCTCCACGGTCGCGCCCGGCGGGAAGGTGGGGTCCTGGCGCAGCGCCCGCACGCGCACGCCGGGGGCCCACCGGACCGTACCCCCGTCGGGGGGGGTCTCGCCGGTGAGCAGCCTCAGCAGGGTGCTCTTCCCGGCCCCGTTGCGCCCCACCAGACCCACCCGGCCCTGCGGCTGGACGGCGAAATTCACCTCCGACAACACGGTCAGGGGGCCATATTCCTTGGTGGCGTCCACGGCGGCGACGAGCACGGGGGGCAGTATACGGGCTCCTTCTCGTTCTTTTAATTTCCCTTTAGACTGGGGGGCGTGAGACGAACCGCCGCCTGGACGGGCCTGTGCGCCCTCTTCGCCCAGGGCGTCCTGACTGTGGGTCTGGCCCAGACCGCCTCTGTGGCGGGGGCCCCCCCGCGGGGGCAGTACCTCTCGGGCCGCGCCGAGGTGCTCGGGCCGGGGAACGTGTGGCGGGCGGCGAGCGGCCCCCCCGCCGTGCCGCTCGGGCTGCGGGTGGGCACGGGCCGCGCCCGGATCACGGGCTCCGGGGGGCAGGTCACGGGCAGCGTCTTGCTCGCCAGCGCCTCGCGGCTGGGCGTGACCCGGCAGGAGGCCAACCTTCAGGAGGGAAACTTCGTGCTCGACGGCCCGGTCGCCGTCCACGCGCGGGGCAGCCACGTGGTGATGGACCGCCCCGGGCGGGCGCGGGTGGACCTGCGCGGGGGCATCACCCGGCGGGTCGCCGTGATCTCCGGGAGCGCGCGGGTGGCGCTCGCCGGGCGCGTCGTCACCGTCAGCGCCGGGCAGCAGCTCAACCTCGCCTCGGGGGCCATTACCCCCTTCCGCGAGGACGACCCGTGGTACGCCGCGCAGTTTACCGGGACGGGCGACGCCACCGTGCAGGCGACCCGGGGGACCGTGCGGGTGGTGCGCGGCGCCGAGAGCCGCTCCGCCGGGCGCGGCGAGACCCTCGACCCCGGCGAGCGCCTCGCCACCGGGGAGGGCTCGTGGGCGGAGGTGGGCTTCACGGCGAGCGGCGGCTACCTGCGCCTCCAGTCCCACAGCGAGCTGAGCGCCATCGGGGCGGAAGGCAGCGGGCCGGGCCGCGAGGTCACCCTGCAACTCACGCGCGGCAGCGCCTGGAACGTGGTGCCGGGCGCGCAGAGCGTGGCCCGAGGCTCCCAACTGCGCACCCCGGTCGTGAGCACCGCCGCCCGCGGCGCGGAGTTCCGGGTGGACGCGGGCGGGCGGGTCCGGGTGCGCGAGGGGGACGAGGCGCCGCCCGCCGGGGCAACCGGGCCGAACAGCGTGGGAAGCCCCGCCTCCGCCGCCCGCGCCCTCACCCTGCAAGTCGACCCGCCTCCCGGCCCCCTGCGCGAGCTGACCCTCACCGCGCGCAGCCTGCCGGACGCCCAGGTGACGGCCACCGTCTCGGGCCGCCGGGTGGCGCTGACCCGCCAGGGCGACCGCTTCCGGCTGGGAGGGCTGACCCCGCCCCTGCCCGAGGGCACGTACACCGTGCGGGTGAGCGCCGAGCGCGGGGGCGAGGCGGCGACCCGCTGGCAGACGGTCGTGATCGACCGCACGGCCCCCAGCCTGACGGGGGTGCGCGCCGAGCGGGTGGGGCGCTCGCTCACCCTGACGGGGACGGCGCGGGACGCTGGGACGGGGCGGCTGACCCTGACGGCGCGGGTGGGGGGAACGACCTTCACCCGGCAGGTCTCCGGGGACTTCCGGCTGCTGCTGCCCGCCCCGGCCCCGGGCACGCCCCTGCGCGTGAGCGTGCGGGACGAGGCGGGGAACGAGAGCTATGCCGACCTCTCCTGAGCGCTCGCTGGCGCGCTACACGGTCCCCGCCGCCGCCGTGCTGGGGCTGAGCCTCGCGCTGCTGATGCCCACGAACGAGCGGCTGTGGGACGCCGTGAACCGGGCGCTGCCCGCCTCCCCCGACCCCCGGGTGGTCGTGGTGGGCATCGACGACGCCTCGCTGCGCGACTACGGGCGGCTCCCCGGCTGGCCCCCCGAGCTGTACGCGGAGGCGCTGCGGACCCTGGACGAGGCGGGCGCGCGGGCGGTCGGCCTCGACGTGCTGCTCGATGGCGCGGGCGACGCGGGCCCGGTGCTCGGAGGGACGTTCTCGCGGCCCAACGTGGTGCTCGCCACCGCCCCCGGCGAGGCGGGCGAGCTGCCCCCCGAGTGGACCTCCCCCACCGGCGTGAGCGCCCTGAACCTCGGGCCGGGCGGGGCGGTGCGCTCCTTCCAGACCGCGTACGCCACCGAGGGCGGGCGCCTGCAACCGAGCTTCGCGCGGCAGGTGGCGGTGGCGGCGGGCGAACCCGTGCCCCTCGAGACGCGGCCCCAGCCCCTGCGCGCCGTGAAGGCCGAGCCGGGCGCCTTGCCGGTTCTCCCCTTCCGGGACGTGGTGAACGGCAACGTGCGCTTCGCGGACCTGCAAGGCAAGGTGGTGCTCGTCGGCCTGACCGCCTCGGGCCTCGTCGGGTCTGGACTGAGCGACGTGAGCGGCGAGGCGGTGCCGGGCGTGCTCCTCCAGGCGCGGGCGGTGTCGGGCCTGCTCGGGCGCCCCTTCGTCTGGCTGCCCACGTGGCTGACCGCCCTGCTGTGCGTGGCCGCCGCCGTGGGCGCGGTGCTCGCGCGCGGGCTGTGGGGCTTCGGGATCGCGCTCGTCACGCTGGGGCTGGCGGTGCCGCTGTGGCTCGTGAACGTGCTCTTTCCCGGCGTGACCGTCTCCGTGGCCGCCATCCTGGGCACGGCCCTCGTCGCGCTGGAGCGCTGGTGGAACCTGCGCCACCTCGGCACGCGCGACCCCCTCACCGGGCTGGGCAACCGCCTCGCCTTCACCCGCGCCGTCGAGCACCGCTGGCCGGGCCGCGAGGGCAGGCCGCTGGGGCTGCTCCTCGTGGACCTCAGCGGCTTTCGCAAGGTGAACGAGGTCTACGGGCGCCTCGCCGGGGACGAGGTGCTGCGCGACCTCGCGGGCCGCATCGGCTCGCACCGGCGCCGGGGCGACGTGATCTTCCGCTGGGGCCCCGACGAGTTCGCCGTCCTCCTCGACAACACCGACAAGCACGACCTCGCCCGCATCAGCGACTCGATGCGCGGTGCGCTCGACACCCTCACCTACCGCGACGTGCCCCTGAGCGTGAGTTTCGGCGCCGCCACCACCGACTCCGAGGTCCGCTCCCCGGAAGAACTCATCGAGGCCGCCAGCCGCAACCGCTACCGGATGAAGTTCAGGCGGGAAGGGCGGGAGTAGGCGAAGTGGTCGGCGTGTACCCCAATGCCAAGCTGGATCTAGCAGGAAAGGACATGCCGCCCAATGCCTTCGGGCTTCTGCCACGCCTTGGCTGGAGACGACCAACGCGCCCCTGCTCAACAAACTTCCGCTCTTCTAGTCCGACTCCTCTGTAGAGTGTTCTCCAGTACCCGAATGATCAGCCTACACAGAGAGGGAGTATGAATCTCATCAAATCCAAGCGGCGCGTCGCCGATCACGGCGAGGTCTTCACCCCACCGTGGCTGGTCGAGGCCATGCTCGACCTGGTAGGGGGCGAGACTGAGCGCATCGACTCGCGTTTTCTGGAACCCGCCTGCGGCAGCGGCAACTTTCTGGTGGCGGTGCTGCGGCGCAAGCTCGCCGCCGTGCAGCTCCGGTACGGCCAGTCCAACTTCGAGCGGCGACACTACGCCCTGCTCGCGCTGATGTGCGTCTACGGCATCGAACTGTTGGCCGACAACATCGCCGAATGCCGGGCGAACCTGCTGGAAGTCCTGGCCGAGTACCTGGGGCTGGCCGAGGAGGACGACCTCTTCCGCGCCGCCGCCTATGTCCTGTCGCAGAACTTGGTCCACGGCGACGCGCTCAGGATGCAGACGCATGAGGGCCAGGCCATCACCTTTGCCGAGTGGGGCTACCTGGGCCGGGGCCGCTTTCAGCGCCGCGATTTCCGCCTCGATACCCTCGCCATGTCGTCCACCTTTAGCGCTGAGGGGTCGCTGTTTGCCGGGCTGGGCAAGCATGAAATCTTCACCCCGACCAGGACTTACCCCCCGATGACCGTGCGCGACCTCGCCGCCGCAGAGGAGGCCGCGTGACCACCCAAGACACTCTCCAACCTGACGCTCCCGGACGGGCGAGCTTTACCCTGCGGGGCCGCAACCCCGATGTCCTGACGTGCATCGCCAACCTCTCCAACGATGAGGTCTTCACCCCGCCTGAGTTCGCGGGCCGGATGCTCGACACGCTGGCGGGGGCATGGGCCGCCGACCACGGCGGCGCGAACCTGTGGGCCGACCCCACGGTGCGCTTTCTGGACCCCTGCGCCAAGTCTGGCGTGTTCCTGCGCGAGATCACCCAGCGCCTGACCGACGGGCTGGCCGATCAGATGCCGGACTTGCAGGAGCGTGTGGACCACATCCTGACGCGTCAAGTCTTCGGCATCGGCATCACGCAGCTCACCGCGCTGCTCGCCCGCCGCAGCGTCTACTGCTCGAAGCGGGCCAACGGCGAGCACTCGGTCGCCCGGTCATTTGACAGCGCTGACGGCAACATCTGGTTCGAGCGGATGGAACACACCTGGAGGAGCGGGAAGTGCATCTACTGCGGCGCGAGCCAGGGCACGCTCGACCGGGGCGAAGACCTGGAGACCCACGCCTACGCCTTCATCCACACCGACGATGTGCGGGCGCGAGTCGCCGAACTTTTTGGAGAAGACATGCAATTCGACGTAATCATCGGCAACCCGCCGTATCAATTGGCCAGCGATGGCGGCACCCGCGACGTTCCCATTTATCAGCATTTTGTCGAACAGGCGAAGGGGCTGGACCCAAAATATTTGGTCATGGTGATTCCCTCACGCTGGATGGCGTCCGGCCTTGGCCTCAGCGAGTTCCGCCAGACGATGCTCGCTGACCGGCGCATCCGCGAACTGGTTGATTTTCCGGTAGCCAGTGAGGTATTTCCCGGCGTCGAGGTGAAGGCCGGGGTGTGTTATTTCCTGTGGAAACGTGATAGCGAAGGCGACTGCGCCGTGAGCACCGTCCGTGGTGGGCAAATTGTCGGCCCATACCCGCGCGACCTCAGGGAATACGACGTATTTGTACGTGATGGACGCACCATTTCCGTTTTGCACAAGGTGTTGGCGCACGGCGAGTCACCCATCAATAGCATTCTCGCCCGAGATAAGGAATTTGGTTGGACCTCTAACTTCGACGGCTTTCACGAGAAGGAGCAGTCGGGCGACGTGCCACTCTATTACTCAGGAGTTGCACCTCGCATAGCGCAGTGAATAGCCGTGCTGGCGGAGAAATTCCGAGTTTCTGCTGAACGTCAGGAGCAGGCGGTTCAAATGAACGTCTGGCATGACCGTCATCAGTGCCAGAGC
>NZ_PNOR01000066.1 GCF_002869765.1 Deinococcus planocerae
CGGCCCGGCGGTGGGGGCGGCCCTCGCGCACCTCGCCGCCCTGCGCCGGGCCGGGCGGGTGCGGTCCCGGGACGAGGAGCGGGCCGCCCTCGCCGACTACCTGGGGCACTCGACATGACCACGGTGCCGTGCCCAGCCGAGCAGCTCCTTTGCCTTGCAGGGTCCCCTGCGCTCGGCTCGGCCTCGCAGCCCGGCGAGGCAGGGTGACTCCCCCCTCCTCCCCCCTCGGTGAGGGGTCATCCCGCGCCCGGCGGCGTGCGCCCGTACAATGCCCTCCATATGCTGCTCAGCCTCCTGACCACGAGCCCGGTCGCGTTCGTCATCGTCGCGGCGGCGCTCGTGCTGTCCCTGACCGTCCACGAGTTCGCCCACGCCTACACCGCCGACCGTCTCGGCGACCCCACGCCCCGGCGCTTCGGGCGCGTGACCCTCAACCCCGGCAAGCACCTCGACCCCTTCGGCACCCTGCTCCTGTTGATCGCGGGCTTCGGCTTCGCCAAGCCGGTGCCCATCAACCCGCGCAACCTGGGACGCTGGGGCACCCTGTGGGTGTCGGCGGCGGGGCCCATCAGCAATCTCCTGATCGCCCTCCTGATGGGCCTGCTCCTGCGCTTCTTGCCGCCCAGCCAGTTCACCGTCGCGGTGCTCTCGACCGTCCTGAGCGTGAACATCGTGCTCGCCGTCTTCAACCTGATTCCCATCCCGCTGCTCGACGGCAGCCGCATCATCGGGGCGCTCATTCCCTCGCTGGGCCGCAGCCTCGCCCAGTTCGAGGCCCAGCCCTTCAGCTTCGTGATCGTGATGCTCTTCATCTTTATCGCGCAGGGGCCGATTGGAAGCATCATCCGCTCGGTGCAGGGGTGGGTTTTCGGCATCGTCGGGCTGCGCTGAGGCCTCAGGACGACGCACAACCCCCGGCGTAGAACCGGGGGCGCTTCTTTTCCCGCCCCTCACCGCAGGTGGAACATCATCACCACGTGTGCCCCCGTGCCGCCCAGCACGAACAGGTGCCAGATCTCGTGGAACCCGAAACCCGGACGGGGATTCCAGCGCCGTGTCCCGTAGATCACGGCCCCGATGGAGTAGAGCACCCCCCCCACCGCCAGCCAGACGAGCGCGGCGGGCGGCAGGTTGCGCGCGAGCTGCGGCAGCAGCCCGAGGGCGATCCAGCCCATCCCCAGGTAGAGCACTGTGCTCACCCAGCGCGGCAAACGCATGGTGACGAGCTTGAGGACGATGCCCGTGACGGCGATACCCCAGATCACGCCGAGCACCCCGCCCCGCCACACGCCCTCCAGGCCGTAGTAGACGACCGGGGTGTAGCTCCCCGCGATCAGGAGAAAGATGCCCGCGTGGTCGAGCTTGCGCAACCACAGGAGCCCCCGCTCGCCGGGCCGGAAGGAGTGGTAACTGGCGGAAGCGGCGTAGAGCCCCACCATGCTCAGCCCGAAGACGACGAAGGGCCAAACAGCCAGGCCGCGCGCCTGCGCCCACCACAGCAGCGGCCCCAACACGGTCAATGCCGCGACCGCCCCGCCCCAGTGGGTGAGGGCGTTGACGGGCTCGCGGGGAGCGGTGAGGAGTCGCTTCACGCTCCCAGCGTAGGGGGTGGGAGGGGAAGGGGCGTGGAGTTGGGACGGGATTCAGGGGGAGACGGTCTTTGGTCTTGGCGGCAGTTGAACAACCAACCTTGTAGCAGTCCCGTCAGGATCCTGTGGGTACCGTACCCACCATGCCAGGACCCTTGATCGCCGCTTTGCTCGCAAGTGCAGCGTTGCAGGCGCACTATTGATGCTCCGAAGGGCGGCGGGCATGGTCGGAACCGTGCTGTTGGTCTCGCTGGGCTTCCTGCTGGCCGACCGCTCCGTGACTGCCACCGAGCAGGACCGCTCTGCCCTGGGACGCCTGCTTGGATTCCGCGGCCCCGTGCGGAGGATGGTTGAGACTGAGACCCCAGTGGACGGCTCAGCCCTTTTCGGAGACGGGCGGACCCAGATGGTGACGGAGGTGTCAAGAGATGGAGCGACGGCGCGGGTCGTGCTGATGCACACGTACCGGGACCGGAAGGGAAAGACGACGACCACCCGAACGGAGAGGCGCTACGTGGTGAGCGGCTCACCCGGGCGCGAAGAGGTGCGCGAGTCTTCTCGCTCGGCGGAGGACCGAAGCGAGACGGTGAGCACCTTCGAAGGGCCATGTCAGGTCAAATCGCTGCACCACCTTTCAAGGAAAAACGATTCGTTCAGCGAAGTAACAGAGACCAAGTGTGACCGCCGGGGCCGAACCCTGGAGCAGGTCACGCGGCGGGGTGAAACGGTCATCAGCCGAGCTACCTTCTCCTGGTTTCCAGGACGGTGGGCGTTCTTAAAACAGTGGAATGCGTCACTCGGCGGTCGTCCCGCGTATCGCAACGATGGCTTCTTGCGATTCGACGCCCACGGGAACAGCCTCAGCTTCGACGGTTCATTGGCAGACCTCCGCCAGCATTACACGTACGACCGGCGGGGAAACTGGACTTGGCGAAAAACAGAAATCTTGTCGGAAGTCCCGCTGGGGGACATCAACACCAGGGACATCACGTACTGGGATGAGGAGTAGAGGCCAGGGGACTGGCTCCCCCCTCACTTCCCCCCGTAGTTCGGCGCCTCCTTGGTGATCGTGACCCCGTGCGGGTGGCTCTCGATCAGGCTGGCGCCCGTGATGCGGACGAACTGGGCCGCGACGCGCAGGGTCTCCAGGTCGGGGGCGCCGCAGTAGCCCATGCTGCTCCGCAGGCCGCCGACGAACTGGTAGAGCACCTCGCCCGCCCTGCCCCGGTAGGCGATGATGCCCTCGATCCCCTCGGGGACGAACTTGCGTCTGCCCGACTGGAAGTAACGGTCGCTGGAGCCCTGATCCATCGCGCCCAGGGAGCCCATGCCCCGGTAGCTCTTGTAGCGCCGCCCGTCGCGCAGGATGTCCTCGCCGGGGGCTTCGTCCGTGCCCGCGAGCATGGAGCCCATCATCACCGCACTCGCCCCGGCGGCGATGGCCTTGGGCACGTCGCCCGTCTGCTTGATCCCGCCGTCGGCGATGACGGGGACACCCGCCTCCAGCGCGACCTCGGAGGCCTCGAAGATGGCGGTGATCTGGGGGACGCCGACGCCGGTCACAATACGTGTAGTACAGATCGAACCTGGGCCTATGCCACATTTTATTGCGTCTGCACCGGCATAAATCAGGTCTTGGGCTCCCGCACGCGTGGCGATGTTTCCCGCAATTACGTCCACATCGAAATGATCCTTCACCCGGGTCAGCGCGTTCAGGATGCCCTGGCTGTGCCCATGAGCGCTGTCGAGCACGAGCACGTCGGCCCCGGCGGCGACGAGGGCCCCGGCGCGGTCCATCAGGTCGGCCCCCACACCGATGGCGGCAGCCACCCGCAGACGACCCAGGCTGTCTTTGGCGGCCCTCGGGTACTTCACCCGCTTGGTGAGGTCCTTGATGGTGATCAGGCCGCGCAGCGTCCCCACCTCGTCGGTCACGAGCAGCTTCTCGATGCGGTGGCGCTTGAAGATGTCCTGCGCCTCCTCCAGCGTGGTGCCGACGGGCACGGTGACGAGGTTCTCGCGCGTCATCACGTCCTCAATCGGCGTGGAGGGGTCGTCGAGGAAGCGCAGGTCACGGTTGGTGATGATGCCGAGGAGCCTGCCCGCGGGATCGGTGATCGGCACGCCGCTGATCCGGTACTCGCCCATCAGTCGCTCGGCGTCCCCGACGGTGGCGGTGGGGGGCAGGGTGATGGGGTCGACGATCATGCCGCTTTCCGACCGCTTGACCTTGCGGACCATCTCGGCCTGGGCGTCCACGGGCATGTTCTTGTGAATCACGCCGATGCCGCCCTCGCGCGCCATCGCCACGGCCATCGCGGTTTCGGTCACCGTGTCCATCGCCGCCGACACGAAGGGGATGTTCAGCCGCACCCGGCGGGTGAGCTGCGCCTCCACGTTGACCTCGTGGGGCAGGACCGTCGAGTGGCGGGGGAGCAGCAGCACGTCGTCGAAGGTGATGCCCTCCTGGCCGAACTTGTAGGCGAAGCGGCCTTCCTGCGCGCCGGGCTGGCCGATCAAAACGGGGGGCGTGGCCTCGGGGGTCGGGCTCGTCATGGGGGCGAGTGTACCCCTCCCCTCCCCCGGCGCGGGGTGGGGGCGTCCACACCGGCCCCCTTGCAGGGTGGAAAGGCCCGTGCTAGATTCTCCCTCGCCCGCTCGGGGCGCAAATTAACGGGGTCGTAGCTCAGCTGGGAGAGCGCGTCGTTCGCAATGACGAGGTCAGGGGTTCGATCCCCCTCGACTCCACCAAGGTAAGCCCGTCACTGGCGGGCCTCTTTTTTTGGCGTTCGGGGACTCCCGCGCGGCGGGCGCAGGCGGTAGGGTACGGAGGAGCCCCGAACCACGCATGACCCAGCCCGACACCACCGAGTTCGCCCGGCTGCTCGTCCGCCTCCGCCGGGAGCGCGGCTACAGCCAGGGGCAGCTCGCCGTGCGGGCTCGCTGCACCCGCCCCTACGTCACGCTGCTCGAAGGGGGGGAGCGGACGCGGCCCTCGCGCGAGCTGGCCCTGCGCCTCGCGCACGCGCTGGGGCTCTCCGGGGAGGAGCGCCGGGCCTTTCTGGCGGTCGCCGGGCACCCGGAGAGCGAGGCCACGCCAGATGGGGCGGGGGCCGACGTGTTCCGGCTCGCCGTCGGGGTGGTGGACACCATCCCCTCGCCCAGCGTGCTGCACGACAGCACCTGGACCGTGCGGCACGCGAACGGGGCCGCCCTGGGGATGTTCGCGGCGCTGGGGCGCGGGGTGCCGCCGGGCCTGTCGCTGCTCGAACTGGTGTTCGACGTGGGCTACCGCGGGCATTTCCCGGTGTGGGAGCCGTGGGCGCGGCACATGCTCGCGCAGTTCAAGCGCGACAGCCTCCACGCGCGGCGGGACGAGGCCTACCACGCGCTCCTGGCCCGCCTCGGGCTCCTGCCCGACTTCGTGCGGCTGTGGCGGCACGTGGACCCGGCGGCGGACGCCACGCCCGTCATGCCGGTGGCGTTCGCGCTTTCCCCCTACGGCACCTTCCACCTCAACGTGGTGCGGATGCAGTTCGTGAACACGCCCGAACTCTGGGGCATCGTCTTCCTGCCGGGCGACGAGGCGGGCGAGCGCTTCATCGGGAGCGCCCGGTAACGCCCCGGGGTGGTCACCAGTTACCTCGCGCTTTGCGGGCGGGACCCCTACCCTGGGGGCACCCTCTTTCTTTGCCCCGGGACCAGATCGGCTGGCCCCACGTCCGCCCGGCCTGTGGGCACGAAGCCGTTGCCCCCAGGCCCCCGCCCCGCCAGGAGGAAGCATGTCCAGCCCATCCGCCCCGAGTGACCTCCAACGCCGGACCCTGACGGCCCTCGTCGATACCATCGTGCCCTCCCTGCCCCACCGGGACGAGGGGACGGGCTTCTGGGCGCTGAAGGCGTCCGACCTCGGCGCCGACCAGGCCGTGGGCCTGTACCTGGAGACCCAGGTGCCGCCGGAGACGCGCGCCGGGCTCCTGAGCCTGCTCGACACGCTCTCGCTGCTGAGCTTCGCCCACCAGACGCAGGCGGTGCGCGAGACGATGCTCCGCACGGTCGCGGCGATCTCCCCGGAGGCCGCCGGGGGCGTCGGGGCGCTGCGCCAGCTCACGCTGCTGTTCACCTACGGGCTGACGGACGCGCGCGGGCAAAACCCCCTGTGGCCGCACCTGCGCTACCCAGGTCCGCCCGCCCCCGCCCCGCAGGTCCCCAAGACCATCGCGCCCCTCACGCCGGAAGGCGGCGAGGTGCTGGAGGCGGACGCCGTGGTCGTCGGCTCGGGCTCGGGGGGCGGCGTGATCGCGGCCTCGCTGGCGCAGGCGGGGAAACGCGTCGTCGTGCTGGAGGCCGGGGGGTACTTCAACGAGGCCGACTTCCACGCGCTGGAGCTGGCGGCCTACCAGACCCTCTACTACCGGGGCGGCTACCACCCCACCGCCGACGGGAACGTCACGCTCGTCGCGGGGGCCAACCTGGGGGGCGGCACGACCGTCAACTGGTCGAACTCGGTGCGCCCGCGGGACGACGTGCGGCGGCGCTGGGCCGAGGAGCACGGCCTGACGGACGTGGCGGAGCCCGGCTATGACCGGCACATCGACGCCGTGCTCGCCCGCATGGGGGTCAACGAGGCGTGCAGCGACGACAACGGGCCGCACCAGCGCCTGCGCGAGGGCGCCGAGCGGCTCGGCTACACCTACGTCAAGGCCGGGCTGAACCTCGATCCCGCCCGTTACGATCCTGACCGGGCCGGGTACGGTGCCTTCGGGGACCAGACCGGGGCCAAGCAGGGGACCCTGAAGACCTTCCTGCAAGACGCCTTCGACCACGGGGCGCGGGTCCTCGTGGGCACCCGGGCGACGCGCCTCCTGGTGGAGGGGGGCCGCGCCGCCGGGGTGGAGGCGACGGCGACCGTGAACGGGGAGGCGCGGCGGGTGACCGTGCGCTCACCCCAGGTCGTCGTGGCCTGCGGGGCGCTGGAGACGCCCGCCCTGCTGCTGCGCTCGGGGATCGGCGGTCCGGCGGTCGGGGGGCACCTGCACCTGCACCCGGCGGGTCTGGTCGCCGGGGTGTACCCGGAGGACCAGCGGGCGTGGTGGGGGCCGCCCCAGAGCGGCATCCTCAAGCAGTTCGCCGCGCGTGAGGACGGCCACGGCTTCATCATCGAGGGCATCCAGTACGGCACGGCGCTCCTCGCCTCGGGGCTGCCGTGGCTCGGCGGCGAGGCCCACAAGGCGCTGATGAGCAAGCTGCCCCACATGGCCTTTTTCGTCACGATCACCCAGGACCGCGGGTCGGGCCGGGTCTCGCTCGACGAGGCGGGGAACGCCGTGCACACCTACGCCCTGACCGACGACCTCGACGCCCGCCACTTCCGCGCGGGGATCGCCGAGTGCGCCCGGCTGCACGAGGCGGCGGGGGCCGAGGAGATCCACGGCCTCGTGCCGGGGGTGGCCCCCTGGCGGCGCGGGGACGATCTGGAGGCGTTTATCGAACGGCTCAACGCGGCCCCGCTGGGGGCGGGCGGCCAGACCGTCTTCAGCGCGCACCAGATGGGCTCGGCACGGATGGGCCGCGACCCGGAGACCAGCGTGGCGGACGTGCGCGGCCAGCTCCACGACGTGCCCGGCGTCTGGATCGGGGACACCAGCGCCTTCCCGACCGCGAGCGGCGTGAACCCGATGGTGTCGTGCATGGCCCTCGCCCACCGCACCGCGGAGCATGTGCTGGAGGCGCTGCGGGGGGGAACGCGTGCGGAGGTTGGGACGCCCGCCTCCTCCCACCCCGGCCCGTCCGCCCCGTCGCCCGCCGCGGCCCAGGGTCCGCAGCCCGCCGTGGGGTTGGCGCCCGTGGCCGTGGACCCCACCGGCAGCCTGAGCGACGACCTCCAGCCCCTCACCGAGCAGCCCAGCGGCGTGACGCCCCTGTAACCCCACTCACCACCCAGGAGGTCCGTCCATGACCGTGGAACCCCAGCAAAGGCCCAGCGCGGCATCTTACGTCTACGACAGGCTCTACATCGGGGGGGAGTGGATTGCCCCGGCGAGCACCGGACGCTTCGAGGTGATCAACTCCGCCACCGAGGAGGTGATGGGCTCGGTCCCCGAAGGCACCCCCGAGGACGCCGAGCGGGCGATTGCCGCGGCCCGCGCCGCCTTCCCCGCCTGGTCGCAGACCACGCCGGAGGAACGCGCCGCCTGCCTCGACCGCATCAGCGAGGGGCTGACCGCCCGGCAGCCGCAGATCGCCGCCCTCATCGCGCAGGAGGTGGGGATGCCCTACCTCCACGCGAACGTGATCCAGGTCGGCCTCCCGGCGATCACCTTCACGTCGATGGCCGAGCAGTTGCGGTCCCACTCCTTCGAGGAGCAGGTGGGCAATTCCCTGATCGTGCGGGAGCCGGTGGGCGTGGTGGCGGCGATCACCCCCTGGAATTACCCGCTGCACCAGATCGCGGCCAAGGTCGCCCCGGCCCTGGCGACCGGGTGCACGGTCGTGCTCAAGCCCAGCGAGGTCGCGCCGCTCAACGCTTTCCTCCTCGCCGAGATCATCGAGGCGGCGGGGCTGCCCGCGGGCGTGTTCAACCTCGTGACCGGGACGGGGCCGGTGGTGGGCGAGGTGCTGGCCTCGCACCCCGACGTGGACATGGTGTCCTTCACGGGCTCCACCCGGGCGGGGCGGCGGGTGAGCGAACTCGCGGCGGGAACGATCAAGCGGGTCGCGCTGGAGCTCGGCGGCAAGAGCCCCTACGTGGTCCTCGACGACGCGGACCTCCAGGCCGCCGTGATCAGCGGCATCGGCGCCTGCTACATCAACTCGGGGCAGACCTGCTCGGCCCTGACCCGGATGCTCGTGCCGCGCGCCCGCCTGCCCGAGGTCGAGGCCATCGCGGCGGCGGTCGCCTCGCAGGTCGTGGTGGGCGACCCCTTCCACCCGGCGACCACGCTGGGGCCGCTCGTCTCGGAGACGCAGCGCGACCGGGTGCGGGGCTACATCACCCAGGGCCTCGCGGAGGGGGCCAAGCTCATCGCGGGCGGCGCCGAACCCCCGGAGGGGCTGGGCCGGGGCTACTACGTGCGCCCCACGATCTTCTCGGAGGTCACGCCCGAGATGACGATTGCCCAGGAGGAAATCTTCGGCCCGGTGCTCGTCATCCAGCCCTACGACGACGAGGAGGACGCCATCCGCATCGCCAACCACACCATCTACGGCCTCTCGGGCGGCGTGTGGTCGGGCGACCCCGAACGGGCGAAGCGGGTCGCGCGCCGGCTCCGCACCGGGCAGGTCGCCATCAACGGCGGCACCTTCAACCCGGTGGCCCCCTTCGGCGGCTACAAGCAGTCGGGCAACGGGCGGGAGTTCGGCCACTTCGGCTTCGAGGAGTACCTGGAAGTCAAGGCGATGCAGTTCTAGGAAGGGAAGGACTTGTCACCCTGAGCGGAGCGAAGGGTCCCCTCCGTCGCCCAAGAGACGCTTCGCTCCACTCGGCATGACACCACTCTTTCGTCCGACCTCCCCAAGTGAGGCGCCCAACCCACCGCGCCCCCACCAAAAGGAAGAGCCCGCCCCTCACGGCGGGTCTTTTTCTTGTCCAGAACCGAGTTTCTCCGTGCCCGTGAGCGAGAGGCCGCGTCCAGGTCAGGAACGCGGCCCCTGCACCCCTCAGCCGCCGCGGCGGATCAGCGCCGGGTACTCCGGCTGGCCGCGCAGGGGGGTCAGGGCGGGCACGCTCAGGGGTAGGGTGACGGTGCGGCCCGCGAGGGTGACGCTCACCCCGGCGGCGCGGCGGGCGGCGAGCTTGACGCCGGGCAGCTCCGCCAGCGCGGCGAGCGGCACGAAGGGCGCCCGGTCCACGTAACGCACGGGTACGGGCACGCCCGAGAGCGCGGCCTGGACACCGTTTCCGGCGGGCAGCGTCAACGTGGCGGTGCGCGGGGTGAGGAGCCGGATCGGCGTGCCCAGCGCGCCCGTCAGCTCGCGCAGCGGCAGGTACACCTGACCGTCGAGGGTGCGGGCGCTGCGCCCCGCCGCCTGCGCGTACTGCTCGGGCGTGAGGGTGGGGATCGGGGCCGGGGTCACGGGGGCGGGCTGCGGGGGCCGCGGCGCCACCGGGGCGGGCGTGGCCGGACGCGCGGG
>NZ_PNOR01000067.1 GCF_002869765.1 Deinococcus planocerae
GCCGCTGGTGTTCTTCGACATGACCGTGCATCTGGAGACGGGTCAGGCGCACCAGACCGCGCGGCAACTGTCGGAGACGTTCAAGGAGGCCCTACACGCCGGACAGCCCCAGCCCAGCCCGGAACACGCCCGCCCGTACGTGATGATGGTGGCCCTCCTTCCACTCCGGGATGGGCCCCAATAACGGCGGAACGTGGAGGCCTTCTCAACCCCAGGTTGACCGGGAAGCGCCCCGCCGCCCCATCATTCTCCCGATGCCGCTGGCTCAGCTTAGGGGGTGGTCGTGATCCTCCGGCAGCGCTCCGCCACTTACACTGGGCCGTGCCCACCCCAGCGCCCCTCCCCCGCTCCTCGCCCGAGGCGCAGGGCCTGTCCTCCCGCGCGGTCCTCTCGTGGCTGGACGCCCTCGCGGCGGACGATCTCGAACTGCACAGCTTCGTGCTGCTGCGGTCCGGCGCCGTGATCGCCGAGGGCTGGTGGGCCCCCTACCGCCCCGAACGGGTTCACCGCCTCCACTCCCTGAGCAAGAGTTTCGCCGCCACCGCCATCGGCTTCCTCGTTGCCGAGGAACGGGTCGGGGTGGACGACCCCGTGGTCTCCCTGTTCCCGGACGATCTGCCCGCTACGGTGGAAGGCCACCTGGCCGCCCTGCGGGTGCAAGACCTGCTCACCATGCGCACCGGGCACGCTGAGGACGTGACGGGCGCGTTGTTCGAGGCACCGGACAACGACTGGGGGCGGGCCTTTCTCGCGCAGCCCACCCAGTACCCCCCGGGCACGCACTTCGTGTACAACAGCGCGGCCACCTTCATGCTCTCGGCCCTGGTGCAGCGCCTGACGGGCGAGACCCTGCTGGACTTCCTGCGTCCCCGACTTCTGGAGCCGTTGGGTATTGGGGAGGCGCACTGGGTCTCGAATCCGCAGGGGATCAACGTCGGCGGCTGGGGGCTGCACCTCACCACCGAGGGCGTGGCGCGCTTCGGGCAGCTTTACTTGCAAGGAGGCCGCTGGGAGGGGAGGCAAGTGCTGCCCCAGTCCTGGGTAGAAGCCGCCACCCGGGCGCAGGTACCGCCCGGCGAGGACGAGGCGAGTGACTGGGCTCAAGGTTATGGCTACCAGTTCTGGCGCTGCCGCTTCGAGGCCTACCGTGCCGATGGGGCCGCCGGGCAGTTCTGCGTGGTGATGCCGCAGCAACGGGCCGTGCTGGCGATCACCGCGGAGGTGCCCAACATGCAGCGCGTGCTCGACCACGTGTGGGCGCACCTCCTGGCCGGGATGGGCGAGGGGCGACCTCTCCCCGATGATCCCATCGCCCAGGAAGCCCTGCGCACCCGTTGCGCCAGCCTGAACCTCGCCGTGCCCGAGGTGACGGACGAATGGGACGGAGCCTCACGCGACGAGACCTACATCTTCGAGGCCAACGAGGAGGGACTTCGCTGGGCGCGGCTCACGTCTAGCCCCACGTTCTGCCGCCTGACGCTGGCCGACGAGCGGGGCGAACACGCCATCGATTTCGGCCTGATGGACTGGCGCGCGGGCCGGACGACCCTGTGGCCGGGCGGAGAGGAGCCCGTCCTGGCGCGGGCCGGGTGGCAGAGGGGCGGCACCCTCGCCCTCACGATGCTGCTGATCGAGGGAGGCTTTCGCTGGGAGGTCGTCATTGACGGGCAGGTGGGCACCCTGGCCTTCCAACTCATGCCCGCCGCTTTCCCGGATGAACAAACCCTGCTGGCACGGCGAAGTGACGTGGGTTAGGACTCGTCCCCAGGGGTTGGGGCTGGCGCACACCCGGACGGCCCAATCACCTTGAGAGTCGGCTGAGCTTGCCCCACTTGTGAGGTCACTTCCACCTCGCTGGCAACTTCCTACGAACAAACCCCGACCAGGCTCACTCCAGCCACCGCTGGGCAAGCGCGAGCACCACCCGGGGGTCGAGCACGCCCTTGAACCACACCACCCGGTCCCCGAAGTCGTTGGGGTCCACCCCGGCCTTTTCCAGATTGAGGCGCTCCGACACACACAAGATCACGTCGGTGCGGCCAGACCGGCGCAGGAGGTCGAACTTCCGGCGCAGGTAGTGTGGTCTCCAGTACCCGACGATCTCCACCAGCACGCTGCGTCCCGACGGATGGACCAGCCGGAAATCCGGCAAGATCACCCCACCGGCGACGGGCACCAGGTCCACCTCGCGCTCCAGCACCCAGGGCGTGTCCAGCCCCTCGAACCGCGCGGCGAAACCCGATTCCAGCGCGCTGTCATAGGTCTGGGGCGCCGGGTAGTGACTCACGTACAGGTCCTCGCTCGTGACCTGGAAAGACCACTCGTCGTCCCCCGCGTCCACCCAGGCGAGATCACGCCGGGGACGGAGCGCGGCGGAGAGGTCCCATTTGGTCACGTGCAGGAGGGCAGGCAGAAATTTGGCGAGGGCCAAGCCGTAGCGCGTCGTCTGCCCGAACAGGCTCGCCGGGCCGTCCAGCGTCAGGGTGAAGCCGTGGTCGGCGTCGCCCTCGACGGTGATCATCAGCCCGAAAAATTTGGTGTACTTCAGCAACTGCTTGTACCGCGCCGGTTCGTTCCTCCGGGCCGTCACGACCACGCTGTACGCCCGGTAGAGCATCCCCTGGGCCTGGGCGAGGTCGTAGCGGTGGATCAGCGCCCCGGGCTCGGGCGCCTCGAACACCGTGAGGGTCTGCTCATCGGCAAGGTCAGCGTAGAGCGCGGCAGAGAGGTCCTCGGCAGTGAGCGGGGCCGTAACCGGGAACGACCGGGCCGCCTGCTCCAGGATGGCCTCGCGGTGCTGACGGCTGGGCGGGTGATCCTGCGCCAGCCCGAACACCCTGGCCCGAACCAAACTGGGCTCCACCGCGCTTCCCGCCTCGAAGGTGCACGAGCCGTTGGTCAGCAGGTGGGCGATCCCACGCACGACCTTGCGGTCGCTTCTCCCCTCCTCCAGGGCCCGCAGGTCCTCGTCGAGTTCGAGGCGCCGCTTGCCGACGTTCGCCGCGAAGGTGGCGATGACGGTCTCCGCGAGGCGCAGGTGGCCCGGAGTGGGCTTGAGCCGCTTGGGTTCGACCACAGAGCCTTTCAACCTGAACATCAGCAGCTCAGTCGGCAACATTGATGCCCTCCCACACCGGGACCTCGCCCCCCGCCGGCCACCCGCCACGCCGCCGCCGGCTCACCCCCTCCTCGGAGGTGTTCTCGGTGATGACCTCATACAAAACCGCCTGCTTCCCCTCGGTTTTCCTGAGGATGCGCCCCAGACGCTGGACATGCTCCCTCTCCGTCGCGGTGCCGGACAGGACGATGGCGATGGAGGCTTCGGGCACATCCACCCCTTCATTCAGGACCCGACTGGTCACCAGCACCCGGTACGACCCGTCGCGAAACTTTTCCAACACCCCGTGGCGTTCCTTCACACCGGTCTGGTGAGTGATGGCCGGGATCAGAAACTCCCGGCTGATGCGGTAGACCGAGGCATTGTCGTTCGTAAAGATCAGGGTCCGCTCCCGCGGGTGGTTCGCCAGCAGCTCCTCCAGCACCCTCAGCTTGCCCTCGGTGCCGTACGCGAGCCCCTTGGCCTCGCGGTGGGCGAGCATCGCGGCCCGGCCCTGGGGAGAGCCGCTGTGCATCACGAACTGCTGCCACCCCTGCGGACTGCCCAGCCGGATGCCCGCCCGGCGCAGGAATTCGTTGCGAAGCCGCAGCAACTCGTCGTAGCGCTGCTGTTCGAGGGGGCTCAGCCGGACCCGGATGACGACCTCCCGGTACTCGGCGAGCGTGTCCCCGGCCAGCTCCTCGGGGGAGCGGCGGTAGACCACCGGGCCGATCAATGTGTCGAGGTCCTGTTCCCGCCCGTCGCTGCGCCCCGGGGTGGCCGTCAGGCCCAAGCGGTAGGGAGCCAGACCCAGCTCGGCGATCACCCGGGTGAAGTCGGCGGGCAGGTGGTGGGCCTCGTCAAAGACCTGGAGGGCGTACAGCCCCGCGAGTTCTTCCGAGTAGATGGCGGCGGACTGGTAGGTGCTCACCAGGATGGGGGTGCGGTCCTGGCTGCCTCCACCCAGGACGCCGACGTTGGCGTCGGGGAAGGCAGCCAGCAACCCGGCGTACCACTGGTGCAGCAAGTCGATGGTCGGCACGCAGATCAGGGCGCTGCGGGGGGTGTCTTTCAGCGCGAGCTGGGCCAGCAGCGTCTTGCCGGACCCGGTGGGAAGCACGACCACGCCGCGGCGCCCCGCCTTTTTCCAGGCGGCGAGAGCCTCCCGCTGATGAGCATAGGGAGGCAACTCGCGCGCGTAGCCGAGGTCGAGCCGCATGAACCCGGCGGCCTCGTCACGGAAAGGCACCCCGGCAGCCTTCAGCCCCTCCACCACGGCCCGGTACGCGCGACCCAGCGCCCGGTAGGACTGGCTGCGGGGGTCCCACTGGAACAGGTCGGCGACGGCGGGCGGCACCTCGCGCATGACGAGGGTGCCCTGCTGGAGCTTCAGGACGGGGGCCACAGAGATCCAGGGTAGCGGGGGGCACCGGACGACTTGGCGGCAGGCATGACGTTCGGGTCCCCTGGGCCGTTCCCCGGGGCTCGGACAATCGGAAAGGGTGGCCGTGTCGCTCCCAGGGTTCTCCTCAACCGGTGGGCGTCGGAGGAGGCCCCACTTAGGGCACCCGCTCTCCAGGGTTCTGTGGGGCCGCACGGGGCGGGTGCAGGGTGAGTCCAGTCGGCACCGTCCTCGTGCGCGTTGTAAGCGCAACCGCCCGAAAACAGCCGTTTAGGTCGGGCTCTTTGGGTGGCATGATGGGCGCGTGCTTCCGCTGGTTCCCACGTGATGCCTCGTGTCCGGGTGCAGAGTTGGCGCGCTCCCGAACTCGGCGGCGTGGACTTCCTGCACGGGACCTTCACCACCCACGCCTTCGCCCGCCACACCCATGACACCTACAGCATCGGCCTGCTCGCGCAGGGAGCCATGACCTTCGAGTGCCGGGGAGCCACCCACACCTTGCGGCCCGGAGTGATCGGCCTGATTCACCCGGATGAGGTACACACCGGGCACGCAGAGACCCGGGACGGGTGGACGTACCGGAACTTCTACCCGGACGCTGGGCTGCTGCACGGCGCGTTCGTGCCCCTGGGGAGCCCGGCAGACCTACTGCCACGCCTGCCCGTCGTGATCGATGATCCCGTCGTCTTCCACGCGCTCGTGACCGCCCACCGGGCTTTCGAGGAGCACGGGTCGAGCCTCGCGCGCGAGTCCCTGATGCGCGAGGCCCTCACGGGCCTCGTCCTCCGGCACGCGTCAGGGCCAACCACATTACCCGCAGTGGGGCAAGAACTTTACGCGCTGCATCTCGTGCGCGCGGTCCTCGAAGATGACTTCGCGCGCAACGTCACCCTCGACGAACTCGCCCGTCGCACCGAACTCAACGAGTTCACGTTGCTGCGCGCCTTCCGCCGCGCTTACGGGCTACCCCCACACGCCTACCAAATTCAGGTGCGGCTGCGCCACGCCAAACGTTTTCTGCGTGGGGGCGAAACGGTTGCCCAGGCCGCATTCAGAGCGGGCTTCGCGGACCAGAGCCACTTCGGGCGGCATTTCCGCCGCACCTTCGGCGTGACCCCCGGGCAGTACCGTCTGGGCGTCAAGAACGTTCTAGCCCCGTAAGGTTCGGGGCCGTAGCGTGCCGTCATGTTGGTTACCCTCCCGAACGCGCGCCGTGGCGTCCTCGCCCGTGCCCAGCTCGCGCTCGCCATGCTGCTGGCGGGCAGCTCCGTCGTCCTCAGCAAGATCGTCGGCGCGAGCCTCCCGATCTACCTCGCCAATACGCTCATCCTGCTGCCCGCCGTAGGCGTACTGTGGCTCCTTACCTGGCGCCTCGAAGGTCCCGTGCGCGTGCCGCCGGGGGCCTGGCGTCCCCTGTTCCTGCAAGCACTGCTCGGCATCGTCGGCTTCCGGGTCTTCCTCTTCTACGGCGTGCCCCTGACCTCCGCCGCCTCGGCGGGCATCCTGACCAGTAGCGTGCCCGCCGTGACGGCCCTGCTCGCCTGGGCCGTACTGCGCGAACGGCTGACCGTTCGCGCCCTCCTGGGCGTCCTCCTGACCGCCCTCGGCATCCTCGTCCTGACCGTCCCCGGCGCCGGCGCAAGTGAGGGTACGAGACCCCTGCTCGGGGGCGCACTCGTCCTGGGGGCCGTGGTCGGGGAGGCGTCATGGAACGTCCTGAGCCGACTGTCTGGCGCTCGCCTGAAGCCCCTGACAGCCACGGCGCTCGTGACAAGCATCGCCCTCGGGCTGTTCCTCCCACTCGGCCTTCTGGAGGCGACCTCCTTCGACTTCACGCGCCTCACCCCGGGCGACGTGTTCGCCCTCGGATACTACGCTCTCGGGGCAACAGTCTTGGCGTACCTCCTGTGGTTCGCCGGAGTGCGCCATCTGACGGCAGGTACTGCCGCCGTGTACACCGGGTGGCTCCCGGTCAGCGCCGTGGTCCTCTCCGCCCTGCTGCTGCATGAACCGCTGACCCCGTGGCACGCACTCGGCCTCTCGTGCGTCCTATGCGCGACGTTCGTCTTCGCACGTCAAGGAGATTCTCATGAGTGACATCGCGGTCAGTGACACCTGGCACGACACCTTCCTGGGTGGGCACGTGGGCGTGCTCCTGATGGAGGGCATTGACAATACGGTGCCGAACGCTGCGCTTGACGCGCGCAAGCGGGCCCTGGAAGAGAAGTTGCGCGCCCAGTTCGCCCACCTCTCCCGTCAGAATCTGCTCGAACTTGATGTGCTCAGGGCGTACCGGGCGTATTACAAGCGGTTCGACCAGACGTATCACGTGCAACTGCAACTGGAGTCCGTCGTCTACAAGGGGAAGTCGCTGCCGGACGTCAGCCCGCTGGTGGACGCCAGCTTTGTGGCGGAACTGGACACGCTCGTGCTGACGGCGAGCCATGATGCCGACCGCCTCGTGTGGCCCCTGCGCATCGACGCCACGAGGGGCGGCGAGGTCTTCGAAGCCATGAACGGGAAGGTGCGGACGCTGCGGGCGAACGACATGATGATGGCGGACGCGCAGGGGCCAGTGTGCACAATTCTGTACGGGCAGGACCGGCGCACGCCCGTCACGGCAGCAACCACCCGGGCCTTATTCGTGTGCTATGCGCCTGCTGGGGTGGGAGAAGCGCGGGTTCGGAGTCAACTGCTCGCCATTGAGGACAACGTGCGGCTGTTTGCGCCACAGGCAGAGACTCGACGGCTTGACATTTCCGAAGCAGGCATTCGTGAGTGAATACCGGGCTTGTCATCCTGCCCCCGGGGTTCGCCCTTTGCTCATACCCCGAAGAAGTCAGAGCTACCCTGGGGAATGCCACGAGCAGAACCGCTGGAAGAAGGGACCGAACTTCGGGGTCAAATTGGAGAAGCGAACTCCTTACGGAAGGTTGTGCGGGAAACCGTCAAGCTGTGGCGCAGACACCACCTCACCTATGACCAGACCAAGCACGTGGTCGAGGATGTGCGGCAAGCCCTGGGGCTCACCGCTCCTAAGGAACGCAGGCGCACGGTGGCCCGCCTCGACCGCGAGGAGGTCGAGCGGCTGATCGAGGCGGCCTACCGCCGGACCAGCAGGTACGGGCTGATGGTCAAAACACTGTTCTACACGGGCGCCCGCGTGTCCGAATTCGTTAACATCCGCGTGACGGACCTACATCTCGCCCTGGACCCACCCCAGGTCTACATCGCCCACGCCAAGGGTGGGAGCGACGGATACGTGCCCATCCTGCCCACTCTGGCCCAGGAGTTGCGTACCCATCTCGGTGGGCGCCGCACGGGCTACCTGTTCGAGAGCAACCGGCATGATCAGTACACGGCACGGGCCATCCAGCTCATCGTGAAGGACACAGCCCGCCGGGCGGGGATCGACAAGACGGTGACACACCATCGACTCCGCGCCAGCGTGGCGACGATTCTGCTCGACGCCGGAATGCCGTTGGATCAGGTGCAGAAGTTTCTGCGGCACAAGCGCATCGCCACCACCCAGATTTACGCCCAGACCAGCGCGCGGGGCATGGGCGAGAGCTACGTCCGGGCGCTGGAGGGACGACACTAATAAAAAAGAGCGGCCCAGCCGCTCTTTTTCCCTTAGCGTAGTAGGATTCGTCAATCTTGTCGTAGCCCCAACCTGACTCTGAGGTAGCATCTAAACCCGTCCGATCCGGGGGCGGCGGGCATGTAAACCCATCCGGTTCTTCCCGGAATTACCGTCTCAGAGACATTTTCTCTACGGCCTTGATGATGATCACCTACTCTTTTACAGGACTTTGTCAGTCAGGGGCGGCGCTCAGCCGCCCCTGGCCGTGGTGACCGATCCTGGCAGGCGTGCCCGTCCCCCACAACTGGCAGCGGTCGTTTTCCGACTTCCTGTCTCCTTGTCTGAAAAT
>NZ_PNOR01000068.1 GCF_002869765.1 Deinococcus planocerae
GTCGGGACAGCGAGGAGCGCATCTGCCAAAATACGAGCGCGCTCCCCGCGAAGCTTGAGGTTCCACACACCCTCTTTCTCGCCCCTGGGAGCGCTTTTTCGCTACCTATTCAGGTGCAAGTTCTGAGGTCAAGGCTGACCTCCCCACTCGGTGACATCCATTTCCCCCGACAGCAGCCGAGGCAACAGCGCGTCGCGGAGGTGGGCAAGGCGGGCGGATTCATGGCAATGGTTGAGGATAAGTTGTGTCCATCCACTCGACCGCTCCTCAAAAGCGGCCATAACCGAGATGGGAGGAACCACGGCAAAAACGCTTTTCAGCGTATCCCGGGTGATCGTGTCGAAAACGGCGCCGTGAGTTCTGCGTTTAAGTTCCTCCACAGCCGCAAGCGTAGAAAAGTAGGTAAAGTTGATGCTACTTCCGTCACGTGGAAACAAGCCATAGCAAGACTGATTCATAGCTATCTCGACTGCCGTCAAGGCAACTTTGCCAACCGTTCCTCGCGCGGAAATGATTGTCGTGCCTACAGGAAGAAGCCGCGTTGACGAACTCTCCAGGCCCTTGTCCGTAATGGTCTTCTCCGTTTCAAGAACCCATATATTGCCGTCGCTTGGAACATCCACAACCGAGTACCAAGGAATCTGCCCGCCCCAGAACTCGGGGTTGGACGTTTTCGGGGTTCCACCGCCGAAGATTACGAGCCGCGAGTCAAAGGGCGCGTATCCCCACCCCCTCGGCACCTCCCGCCCGTCCACTTCCTCCATCTCGTTTGGGAACAACGCCGCCGTCTCCGCGTCCATCCCCTCCGGCATCTCGCCCCGCATCTTCGCCCGCACGGGGTCGAAGTCGATGAACCAGCTTTTGAACATAGCGCGGGCCATCTGCTCCAGCGTGCGGTTCATCCGCTGGTTGAGTTCGATCTTGTCGTCAAAGGCAGAGAGGATAGCGGCGATTTGGTGTTGGATGGGGAGGGGAGGAAGGGAAAGCTCCAAATTGGCTAGATCAGAGCCCCGAATACCTGCTGCTGCAACTTGCTCAACGATAGAGAAGATTTTTTGACGGCCTATAGGAGAAGCAAAGTAGTAGTATAAAAATTTTGGATCGACAGTTTTCTTATCGGGCCGCGCCCTAATCAAGTGTGATTCAAAGACTGTGGGTTCTGTTCCTAGAAAAATAACGGATTTACCAGCCCCAGATAATACGAGAGATTGCCGTGCAAAAAGTAGGTCTCCCGACTGCAAATAGAAGGCTGCCTCATTGTCAGTGACAGGCACAAGATCCATTTCTATATCTCGAATAATATCGTGGGCGAAGATTTCGCCCATATTAACCATTTTTACGCCCGCTCCACGGACCGCCTTTGGTCGAGTTAGGCCATTTTTCAATGGTTGTGCTAGCCACTCTCGAAAAGGTTTAGAGACCCACTCACTCGCCATCCTGTCGCCCTCCCAACCCCTCCAACTCCCTCTCCAACTCCTCCACGCTCGGCAGTTGCCCTTTCAACTCCTCCGGCAGCGCCTCGGTCAACTGGTAGGTGCTCACGCCCAGCGGCTTGTCCACACCGCGCAGGGCGTACTCGGCAATGAGCCGGTTCTGCGTCTTGCACAGCAGCAGGCCGATGCTGGGGGCGTCTTGCAGATGGCGCTTCAGGTCGTTCACCGCCGAGAGGTAGAAGTTCATCTTGCCCACGTACTCGGGCCGGAACTCGCCGATCTTCAGGTCGATCACCACATAGCAGCGCAGGTGCAGATGGTAAAAGAGCAGGTCGAGGTAAAAGTCCTCGCCGCCGACCTCCAGGTGAACCTGACTGCCCACGAAGGCAAAGCCGACGCCCAGTTCCAGCATGAAGTCGCGCAGGTGCGCGAGCAGCCCACGTTCCAGGTCGCGCTCCTGGGCCTCCTGGCCGAGGGTCAGGAAGTCGAAGTTGTACGGGTCTTTCAGGAGCTGCCGGGCCAAGTCAGACTGTGGAGCGGGCAGAACACGCTCGAAATTGGTCACGGCCTGGCCCTGCCGCTCGAACAGCCGGGACTCGATCTGGTGGACGAGGACGTTCCGGCTCCAACCGTGCGTGACGGTGGCGCGGGCGTACCATTCGCGCCGCTGTGGGTCGCCGAGCTTTTCGACTAGGGCGACGTTGTGGTACCAGGTGATTTGTGCAAGCACCTCTTGCACAAATGCGGGCTCGGGCCAGGCGGCGGCAAAGGCCCGCATGTACTTCAGGTTCCTGGCGCTAAAGCCCTTCATGTCCGGGAACTCGCGCCGCAGGTCCTGGGAGAGCTGGTCAATGACCTTGGCGCCCCACCCGGCCTGCCCCTGACGGTGAAGGATGGTCTGCCCGATGTGGTGGTAGAGCAACACCAGCTCCCGATTCACGGCGAGAGCCGCCCGCGTCTGCGCAGCCCGGATGTGGGTCTTCAGTTCACCCAGCAGCGCGGGGTACTGCTCGGGGAGGGCCAGCTCACCCACCATAGCCCAACTTCTCCAGGTTCTTCTTGATCAGGTCTTGCAGGCGGTCACTCTCGTCGAACTGCCTGCGGAGCTCTGAGCTCAGGCGGGCCATCTTCTCTCCGAATGGCTCGCTGTCCTCTTCTTTCGCGGCGGCCCCGACGTACCGCCCCGGTGTGAGCACCCATCCGTTCTTCTCGATGTCATCGATGGTGGCGGCCTTGCAAAAGCCGGGGATGTCCTCGTACTCGCCGTCGCCGTCGCCTCGCCAGTTGTGGTAGGCGCGGGTGATCTTGGCGCGGTCGTCGGGAGTCAGGTCACGCTCCACGCGTGTCCGCATGTACCCCAGCTCGCGGGCGTCGATGAACAGCACCTGGCCGCTGCGGTCGCGCAGGGGGCGGCCCTCCTGACCCCGACCGTTCTGCTTGTTGTTCGCCAGAATCCACAGGCTGACCGGAATCTGCGTGGTGTAGAAGAGCTGCCCCGGCATGGCGACGATGCAGTCCACCTTGTCCGCGCTGATCATGTTCTGCCGGATGACGCCCTCGCCGCTCTGGTTGCTGCTGAGGCTGCCGTTGGCGAGGACCACGCCCGCGGTGCCGTTTGGGGCGAGGTGATACAGAATGTGCTGGAGCCAGGCATAGTTGGCGTTGCTGGCGGGCGGCGTGCCGTACCTCCAGCGCCGATCCCCGCTCAGGGGGCCGCCCCAGTTGCTGATGTTGAAGGGCGGGTTGGCGAGCACGTAATCGGCCCGCAGGTCGGGGTGCAGGTCCTGGTGGAAGGTGTCGCCGTTCTTGATGTCGGCTTCGATGCGGCGGATGGCGAGGTTCATGCGGGCGAGCTTCCAGGTGGTGTAGTTGCTCTCCTGCCCATAGATCACGATGTCGCCGAGGCGGCCCCGGTGGGCCTCGACGAACTCCTCGCTGCGAATGAACATGCCGCCCGAACCGCAGGCGGGGTCGTACACCCGGCCCTTGTATGGGGCGAGCAGCTCCACAAGTGTCTGGACCACACTTCTGGGGGTGTAGAACTCGCCGCCCAACTTTCCCTCAGCGGCAGCGAAGCGCCCCAGCATGTACTCGTAGACCCTGCCTAGCAGGTCGCTTTCCTTCTCCTGCTTGGCCTCGCCCTCCTCGTCGAACAGGTTGCCCGGTGCGGTCGGGGCTCCCGTGGTGCCGCCCGTGCCGTACTCGCTGATCTTGTCGATCAGGCCGCTCAGCACGCGGGGCGGCAGGCTGGGGCGAGAGTAGTTCTTGGGCAGCATGTCTCCGAGCTGCCTGGGATTCTCGCGTTCCAATGCCTTCATCGCGTCGTCGATCTGCTTGCCGATGTCGTCTTGCTTCGCGCCCGCCTTCAGGGTATCCCACCGCGCCTCACGCGGCACCCAGAACACGCCCCGCGCGGTGTACTCGTCCACATCCTCCGGGTCGGAGTATTCGTCGGCAGCCACTTCGTTGTACACGAGTTGAAAGGAGTCGCTGACGTATTTTAGGAAGATCAGCGGCAGGACGACGTGCTTGTACTCTGCGGCGTCGATGTGCCCGCGTAATTGATCGGCGGTGTTCCAGAGGAGTTCCTCAAGGCTGGGGCCGATGGTGCCGCCCCGGGTGGTCCGTGCTCGGGTCATGTGTGTGCATGATAGTGCGATGCTCCGTGGGTGGCGGCAAAAAGAAGACCGCCAACCTTGGGTCGGCAGCCTCTCACAGCGGTGGCCGGACAGGTTGAGGGTCTTCCCTCCAGTGGTCCGGCCCGAGCGGAGCGAGCACCCGTGATGAGAGCGGTCGCAGTGGAGTGGAAGGGACGCAGGTTGTCTCCAGGGCGGAACGGAGTACCGCGATCAAACTCCATTTCTTCAGTCCGTGTACGCCCCCACCGCCGCGCTGCTCACCAGCCGCGCGTACTTCGCCAGCACGCCGCGCTTGTAGCGGGGCTCGGGCGCCACCCACGCCGAGCGCCGCCGCTCCAGTTCCTCCTCGTCCACGTGCAGGGTGAGTCGCAGCGTCTCCGCGTCCAGCTCAATGGTATCGCCCTCCTGCACGAGCGCGATGGGGCCGCCCACAAACGCCTCGGGGGCGACGTGCCCCACGACCAGCCCGAAGGTGCCGCCCGAGAAGCGCCCGTCGGTGATCAGGCCCACGCTGTCGCCCAGCCCCTTGCCGATGATCGCGCTGGTGGGCGAGAGCATCTCGCGCATCCCCGGGCCGCCCTTGGGCCCCTCGTAGCGGATCACGAGCACGTCCCCGGCCCTGATCTGGTCGCCCATGATCGCCGCCATGCACTCCTCCTCCGAGTCGAACACACGCGCCGGGCCGGTAATCTTGATGCTCTTCAGGCCGCTGATCTTGGCGACCGAGCCCTGGGGCGCGAGATTCCCCCGCAGGATGGCGAGGTGCCCCTGCTGATAGATCGGCTCCTCGAAGGGGTGAATCACGTCCTGCCCCTCGTCGGGCGTCTCCGGCTCGTCCGCCAGGTTCTCGGCGACCGTCTTCCCCGTCACCGTCAGGCAGTCGCCGTGCAGAAGACCGGCCTTCAGCAGCATCTTCATCACGCGCGGGATGCCGCCCACCTCGTGCAGGTCGGTCGCCACGTACTTTCCGCTGGGCTTGAGATCGCAGAACACCGGCGTGCGCTCGCGGATGCGCTCGAAGTCCGCAAGCGAAAGGTCTATGTCGCAGGCGTGCGCAATCGCCATCAGGTGCAGCACGGCGTTGGTGGAGCCGCCGACCGCCATGATCACGGTGATCGCGTTCTCGAAGGCTTCCTTGGTCAGGATGTCGCGCGGGCGGATGTCGCGCTCGATCAGCCGGATCAGGGCACGGGCGGAGTCGGCGGAGGAGGTCGCCTTCTCCGCGTCCACCGCGCTCATCGTGGAGGAGTACGGGAGGCTCATGCCCATCGCCTCGAAGGCCGAGGACATCGTGTTCGCCGTGTACATGCCGCCGCACGAACCGTTGCCGGGGCAGGCGCGCTTCTCGATCTGCTCGAAGTCCTCACGGCTGATCTTGCCCGCACCGAAAGCGCCCACGGCCTCGAAGACCGAGACGATGGTGAGGTCCTTGCCGTCGTAGTGCCCGGGTTTGATGGTGCCGCCGTAGACAAAGACGGCGGGGATGTTCAGGCGGGCGATGCCGATCATCGCGCCGGGCATGTTCTTGTCGCAGCCGCCCACCACGATCACGCCGTCGTGCGACTGGCCCCGGCTGACGGTCTCGATGGAGTCGGCGATCACCTCGCGGCTGACGAGCGAGCACTTCATCCCCTCGGTGCCCATGCTGATGCCGTCGGACACCGTGATCGTGCCGTACACCTGCGGCATCGCCCCGCCCTCGCGGATCGCGTCGGTGATGTGCCCGGCCAGCTCGCCCAGCCCGTTGTTGCACGGCGTGATGTTGCTCTGCGCGTGCGCCACGCCGATGATCGCCTTGTCGAAGTCGCCGTCCCCGAAGCCCACGGCGCGCAGCATCGCCCGGTTGGGGGCGCGCTCGTCCCCCTGCGTGACGTGGTGGCTGTTCCAGTTCAGCTTCTTCTTCGCCGTGGTGTCCGTCATGCCTTCAAGCTACGCCAATCCTCCGGGGGGACGGGAGCGGCGGCACAGACAGGCGGTGGGGGCCCGAACCGTCGCAGGTCTCGCCGTCGTGACGGGCGCCGGGCCGTACCCTGTCGGCATGACGGCCCCTGCCCCGGCTCCCCTCGTCTTCGTGTACAACGCGGACGGCGGCGTCCTCAACGGTCTCAAGGACCTATGGGTCAAGACCGTCCGGCCTGAGGAGTACGACTGCCAGCTCTGCGCGGTGACCTACGGCCTGACCGGGATGAAACGCGAGTGGCGCGACTACGTGAGAGGGCTGGGCCGCGACGTGCGGTTCCTGCACCGCGACGAACTGCGGGATCAGTACGGCGTCGAGGGCGTGCCCCTCCCCGCCGCCTTCGAGGTGGGGCCGGGCGGTGCCCTGTGCGAATGGATTCCCGCCTCCGAGATGCGCGCGGCGGCGAGCCTGGCCGACCTGATGCGGCTCGTGAAGGCCCGGCTGGACCAGGGCAAGGCCGAAGCCTTCCGCCTCGCCCCGGTCCCCTGACCCCCGCCCTTACCCGAGGTTCAGCCCCACGTCGAAGGTCGCCCGGTAGCCCTGCTCCGGGCTGCCCGTCGGATTCAGCAGGAGCTGGTTGCCCCCGTTGCGGTAGATGCCGTCCCCCGCGTTGAGCACGTTGCGCCTGCCCTTGCGGCTGTAGGGCGTGCGGGCATGAACCCGGTCGGTGACCTCCTCCGGGAAGAACAGTTGTGAGGTGAACTCGCCCGTCGCCTGCCCCGAGGCGTTCAGGGGCCGCAGCTTGAAGTGGATGTGGACGGCGCGGCCCGGGTACCAGCCGGGATAGACGGTGGTGAAGGTCGCCCGCCCCCGCGCGTCCGTGACCTGCGAGCCCCGCAGGAAGTTGCCGCCGTCCCCCTGCACGCCCGAGTACACGCCCAGCGCGTCACACTGCCACACGTCGACGAGCACGTTCGCGCGCGGCTCGCAGGCCCCCACCGCCACGCGCGAGGTAACGAAGGTCAGCGTGAGCGGCACCCCGGCGCTGACCTGCCCGCTGGACGTGTCCCGGCGGAGGTCGCTGCGGCGCGGTTCCCCCTGCACGAAGAATGGCCCTTCCGTCATGGCAGGGCGCACCACGCAGCCCGGCAGGCTGGCCGCGCTGCCCGTGCCCGCGCTCGTGCCGCTCCGCTGGGCGAGCACGCCGCCGCCCACCGCCAGCCCCGCGCCGCCCAGGCCGAGCAGCCGCAGGGCCGCCCTCCTGCTCAGCAGGGTTCCCACCATCTCGTCGTCGTTGTCCTGGTCGTCGTGCTGCGGGTGCGGGTTCATGGCAAACCTCCTGGGAAGCTGGGACTGGCCGCAGCCTACGGGCCGCCGGTTAGAGCCGGGTTGGAGGCGAGGATTTCACCCGGTGTGGCCGAACACCTCCACCGTTGTTGGTAGGGTGGCCTGAGAAAGGGAGCAAAAATGGGGATTCGAGTTAGCTTTTATCACGGTTCTTCTGACGGTCTGCTCTCTAATTTTTTAGGTGGCCCGCTCGACGAATTTCACGCTTGGTATCAGGAGACTTCCGAGGAGTTCCCGGAGGAGGTTAATCCAGCGTGTGTCGCACTCCTTGAGAATGTAGTTCTCAGGAGTTGCACCTCGCATAGCGCAGTGAATAGCCGTGCTGGCGGAGAAATTCCGAGTTTCTGCTGAACGTCAGGAGCAGGCGGTTCAAATGAACGTCTGGCATGACCGTCATCAGTGCCAGAGC
>NZ_PNOR01000069.1 GCF_002869765.1 Deinococcus planocerae
CGGTCATGGCAGGTATGCCATGACCCGTACCGCTCAGGAATGTCCCGCCAGGGTGCGCCGGTCTTCTGGCGCCAGATGATGCCGTTCAGGACGACGCGGTGGTCCTTGTAGGCGTGTCCTCGCTTGGGGTGTGGGGGCAGCAGTGGGCGAAGTTGAGCCCACTGCTGCTCGGTTAAATCTGTCCGTCCCATCCCCCCATCCTCCCAAATTCACCCAGACAGACCCTAGCGCCCCAACCCCTCGCCGAAGTCCACCTCCGCTGCCCACTCCGGGTGGTCGATCAGGGGGTTGCGGTTGCCCTGGCGCAGGGAGATGGCCGCGTTGCGGTGCCGCTCCCAGTTACCGGGCGGGTCAGCCCCGTGCCACGCGAGGAGGGTCTGGAGGTGACGCTCCCCGTACTGCCGGACCACGCCGGGATAGCGCAGCAGGAAGTAGAGGGTCGCGCGGGCGGCGGCTCCCTTCCCGTGCGCGGGCTCGAACTCGCCGGGCTCGCGCCGCCCGCAGTCGCTGCGCAGCACCTCGCCGTAGTCGGGAAAGTCGAAATACGGCGTATTGCCCCGAAACGAGTTGCACCCCGGCTCGCAGGCGAAGAGGTGGTGCAGGTCCCCGCGCATGGGCTCGCGCTTGCCGAACCACGACTGGGGAACCACGTGCTCGCAGTTGTAGGGGATGGCGTCCTCCAGCACGTCCACGCTCAGCCCTTCCCGCGCGGCCAGGGTCAGGCGGCGCTCCCGTGCGGCGCGGTCGGCGGCGATCAGCTCTTCCGGGGCGTGCTCGCGGGCACTGTACAGGCTGCGCAGCTTGCCGTCCGGCCACAGGTCCACCCACGGATACAGTTCGTCCGCCGGATCGTAGCCGGGCGTGCGGGCGTGGGTGCGCCGCACGAGTTCCGCGAGGGCCAGGAAGCGGGCCTGGGGCGTTCCCCCGGTCGGGAGGTCCGCGTAATAGGCCGCCGCGTTCTCCGCGTCCCCCGGGTCGAGGTAGGGGCGGTCGGGCGAGGCGGGCCGCCGGGCCTCTCCCCCGCCCACCCGCAGCCGCAGGGTGACGGGCACGCTCGCCACGCCGTCCGGGCCGACGTTGAGGGTGCCGAGGTCGAGCACCCGGGCGGCCTCTGTGGGAGTGAACGAGGGGGCAAAGGCGACGGGCGAGCCCACCACGGGCGGGCGGTTGGCGGCAAGCACCTCGGCCACCAGCACGTTTCCCGCCGCGTCCTGCCGGGTCCGCAGGTCCTCCACGATCCGGCTGACCCGCACCCCCTCGTTGGCGATCCAGTCGATCAACGTGTCGGGATCGCCGGGCCTGGCGGGCTGGCCGTCGCGGCGCAGGGTGCGGCCCTGGGCGTCCGTGCGGGGCACGCCGCTGTGGTGCAGGGCGACGACCTCCCAGGTGTCGTTGAAGACGGGGCTGCCGCTCGACCCCGGCGCGGTGTCCGTCTCGTAGTGCAGGAAGTCGGTGAGGAGGTCCACCAACCGGTTTTCGCGCAGCGCGACCTGCTTGGGCTCGCCCGAGGGGTGCTGGACGATGCTCAGCGCCTCGCCGACGAGGACCTTGCCCACGGTGCCGATCAGGGGCAGCCACCCGAAGGCCGAGGTGTCTCCCTGCACCGCCACGAGCGAGTAATCCAGCGTGTCCGAGGTCAGGAAGAGCGTGTCGGGGTCGAGGTTCAACGTTACCCGGTCGGTGAGGGTGCCGTCGGGGCGCAGCTCGTAAGTGAACTCGATGACGGAGGGCCGGGCGTCTTCGGCGCTTTCCAGCACGTGGTGGTTGGTGAGGATGGCGCGCGGACTGCACAGCCAACCCGTGCCGTAGCCGACCGTCCGTCCCTGCTCGCTGCGCAGCACGACCCGGCCCACCGCCCGCGACGCCGAGCGCGCCAGGTCGAGGTACGCCACGCCCAGGAGGTCGTTCGTGCCCAGCACCCGCTCCAGCCCCAGGCGGGTGGGCTCCGGGAGGCGGGCGGCGACGGTCGGCACGTCCTCGTGCCCCTCGACGAGGGCGCGAACATCGGGCAGGGGCACGCCGAGGCGGGTCAGGCGCGTCTCCACCCGCTCCACCGAGTCGGCGGCCAGGGGCCCTCCCACATTCAGACGCTCCAGGGTTCCCGCCCGGTCGGGGTCCCGGCTCACGAAGCGGGCCTGCGTCTGCGCCAGCACCTCACGCGGAATGTCCATGGGCGCAGGGTAAAGGGTGGGGAGTGAGGAAGGCTGACGTGGAGCGCCTGGCATGGATCTGGTTCAGCCTTCACGAAAAAGAGCCAGGCACGATGGCCCGACTCTCGGAGAGCTGGATTGAAAAAGGCGCAACCGGGGAGGCGAGCGGGCTTTACCTCAGGGCTTGAATGAGGGCCGCCACACCACTCAGCACTGCGCCCAGGGCCGTGAGGAACACGGCGATCTGAGCCAGGCCAGGTGGCTTCCGGCGGGGTTTTTTGGTACGCTTTTGCTTGCTGGGCAAGGCGGACCACCCCCTTTCCGAAGCGCCCGGAGTCACGATCCGGGCGCTTTCACGCTCCGTTCGTTGTTCCCCCCGCTCTTCCCCGGTTGTCATGCGCCCCGTCCCTCGCGGGACCTGCCGATCTTACCCTGAAACCCCGCGTAGGAGGCGACCTAAGCCGTCGCCCCCTCCCGCACCGGCACTCCCAACCGCTCGCGTCCTCCCAGGTAAGGGCGCAGGGCCTCCGGCACCCGCACCGTTCCGTCCGCTTGCTGATGGTTTTCGAGCAGGGGCACCAGGATGCGCGGCGCGGCGATTCCCGTGTTGTTCAGGGTGTGGGCGTACACCAGCTTGCCGTGCTCGTCTCTATACCGCAGCCCGGTGCGGCGGGCCTGCCAGTCGCCCAGGTACGAGCAGGAGTGGGTCTCGCGGTAGAGGCCCTCGCTGGGCACCCAGGTTTCGATGTCGTACATCAGGACCTTGCCCGCGCCCATGTCGCCCGTGCAGTTCTGGACGACCCGGTAGGGCAGTTCGAGCGCCCGCAGCATCGCCTCGGCGTTTTCCAGCAGCACGCCGAACCAGCGCAGGCCCTCGGCCTCGTCGGCGCGGCACATGACGTACTGCTCGACCTTGCGGAACTCGTGGACGCGGATCAGGCCCCGCACGTCCCGCCCCGCCGACCCGGCCTCCGAGCGGAAGGCGGCGCTCAGGGCGGCGTAGGCCATCGGCAATTGATCGAGGGTCAGTTGCTCGCCCGCGTAGAGGCTGTTGACCGGAACCTCCGCCGTCCCCGCCAGCATCAGCTCGTCGCCCTCGATCTTGTAGACCTGATCCTCGCCGCCCGGGAAGTGGCCCGAGCCCACCAGCGTCTCCGGGCGCACGAGGGCGGTCGTGCTCAGCGGCGTCAGGCCGCGCCCGCGCAGGAAGTCCATGGCGAACATCAGCACCGCCATCTCCAGCAGCACGGCGTCCCCCTTGAGGAGGTACGAGCGGCTGCCGCTCACCCGCGCCACGCGCTCGGGGTCGGCCCAGCCCTGGCGTTCGAGAATTTCCACGTGATCCAGGGGCGGGAAGGTGAACTCGGGGACGCGGCCCTCGCGGCGCAGCTCCACGTTCTCGGAGTCGTCCCTGCCCACCGGCACAGAAGTAAGCGGAATGTTCGGCACGCGCAGGAGCAGTTGCCGGAGTTGGTCCTCGTGCGCGCGCAGGGCGGGCTCCTGCGCCTTGATCTCCTCGGCGAGGTCCTTGCCCCGCTGAATCAGGGTGGGGCGCTCCTGGGGGGTTGCCCTGGGCACCAGCTTCGCGTTCGCGTTGCGCTCGGTCTGGAGGGCTTCCACGCGCTGCTTGAGTTCCACGAGTTCGCGGTCGAGGCGCAGCAGTTCGTCGAGGTCGAGGTTCACGCCCTTGACCAGGACGGCGTGCCGCACGGTGTCGGCGTTCTCCCGGATGAACTTGAGGTCGAGCATCACCGCCTCCAGAGACGCGCGAACGCGAGCAAGAAAAGCGACTGGGACAGCTCCAAAGGAGAGGGGCCGTCCCCGACTGGGACAGCTCCGAAGGAGAGATACAGGCCACTCATCAGTCCTGCTCCACCGTGCGGGGCACACGCACGAAGCCGTCCTGCATCTCGGGGGCGAGGGCGGCCACCACCCCGGGGGCGAAACGCTCGCCGGGCACGTCCTCCCGCAGCACGTTCACGAGGTCCACGGGTCGCTGCATCTCCTCGACGCCCGTGGTGTCCACCTCGCTGAGCTGCTCGAAGTAGCCGAGGATGTGGTTGAGGTCTTCCTCCATCGCCCCCCGCTCCTCGGGCGTGAGTTCCAGGCGCGCGAGTTGCGCGAGGTATTCGACTTGGGCCGCGTCGATCATGCCCAGGAGTATAGGGGCGACCCACCTCGGCCCTCCTCACCTACTCCGCGACGAGGTTGACGCGGCCCTGCACGCTCGCGTCCCCGCCGAGGTCGGCCTCGAACTCCCCGCGCAGGCCCCGACTCCACGGCAGATTCCACAGGTTGAGAGAGCTTCGGCGGGTCGGCCCCGAGTACGTCAGCGGCGCCTTCCCCGCCGTCCCCGGCACGACGAGCAGCACCTGGACCCGCGTCTCGGTCGTCGGAACCGGAGCAAGAGGTGGGGGAGGCGGCCCCGGTGCCAGCTCGAACGGGACCGGGCGGACGGGAGACGGGGTGGGGGGTGGAGCTGGGACGGGCACGGGCCTCACCGGGGCCGGAACCGCGGGCGGCGGGCTGTTCACCGCGAAGACCGTCAGGGCCAGCGTCGCCCGACCGTCCGTGCTGGGGCAGGAGACGGAAGCGTCGCCTCCCAAGGAGAGGGTCACGCCGTTTCGCCGCGCGTCCAGAGCCGGGTTGCAGTCGAAGGCGAAGACGCCGCCGGGCGTGCGGGCCGTGGCCGTGAGGCGGGCATCATCGGTGCGGACGGGGGCCGGGGCACAGGCCGCGATCGTCAGGGCGACGGGGAAGACGAGCGCGAGCCTGTTCATGGTGGATTCAGCGTACCGGGAAGTTGCGGAACGGCGGGGCGCATTTGCCTGCCCTCCCCCGAAAGATGGACGCACCCCCGCCCCGCCCGGGGGCGTACTGTGACCTATGAGCGACCCCAAGCCTGACCCCCTCACGCCGCCCGAGTCCCTGATGAAGGCTCCCGAGGCCGTGCCGCCCGTGCAGGCGGGTGACGCCCCCGAGATGGTGCCCCTCTCCCCCGAGGACCGCGCCCGGCTCGACGCGATGGCGCGCGCCTTCGTCGAGGACGTGTTGCGGGCGGGCACCCACGGCGAGACCTTCAAGCGCAAGCTCGACTCCGTGCACGACCTCGGCCTCTCCGAGCAGCGGGCCGCCGCCCAGGTCTCGAACCGGATGCTGGAACGGCCCCTGCGGGCGACGAAGGCCGGGGCCCTCGCCGAGGGCAGCTCCATCCTGAGGGGCCTGACCGACCTGCGCCGCACGGTGGAGGACCTCGACCCCAGCCGCGCGCCGACCGCCCGGCGCCTCTTCGGGAAGCTGCCGGGGGGGCGCAAGGCCCAGAACGCCCTCGACCGTTACCAGAGCGCGCAAACGCACCTCAACGCGATTCTGGAGGCGCTCTACCGCGGCCAGGACGAGCTGCGGCGCGACAACGCGAGCATCGAGACCGAGAAGGTCCACCTCTGGGAGACGATGCAAAAGCTCCGGCAGTACGCCCACGTCGGCAAGGCGGTGGACGACGCCCTGACCGCGCGGCTGACTACCCTGGAGGCCAGCGACCCCGAAAAGGCCCGCGTCGTGCGCGAGGAACTGCTCTTCGCGGTGCGGCAGCGGGTGACCGACCTGCTGACCCAGCTCGCGGTGGGGATTCAGGGCTACCTCGCGCTCGACCTCGTGCGGCGCAACAACCTCGAACTCATCAAGGGGGTGGACCGGGCGACGACCACGACGGTGAGCGCCCTGCGCACCGCCCTGATGGTCGCGCAGGCGCTCGGCACCCAGCAGGCCGTGCTCGGGCAGGTCACGGCGATCAACGAGACGACGGGCAACATGATCTCCTCGACCGCCAGCCTGCTGCGCCAGCAGTCCACCGAGATCCAGCGTCAGGCGGGCAGCGCGACCGTGAACCCGGAGGTCATCCAGGCCGCCTTCCGGGACGTGTACGGGGCGCTCGACGCGATCAGCACCTACCGCACCCAGGCGCTCGACCGCTTCAAGGACACCATTCAGGTGCTCGACCGCGAGGTCAGGCAGGCGCAGACGTACCTCGACCGCGAGCGGCAGGGCGCGTCGCGCGAGGTGGCGCAGGGGCTGAACGTCACCGAGCAGGGCGACCTGAAGCTTTGACCGTCCGGCGGGCGTTGTTGCGCTTCCTCGCCGCCCGGCTGGACGCCCGGCCCGCCTCCCCCGTGCTGCGCGTGGCGATAGACGGCGTGGACGGGGCGGGCAAGACGACCTTCGCGGACGAACTGGCCGACGTGCTCCGCGAGCGGGGGCGAACGGTCATCCGCGCCTCGGTGGACGGCTTCCACGCGCCGCGGGCCGTGCGTTACCGGCTGGGCCGCGACTCGCCGGAGGGCTTCTACCGCGACTCCTACGACCTCGCGGGCCTGCGCTCGGCACTCCTCGACCCGCTGGGGCTGGGCGGGTCGCTGGCCTACCGGGCGGCGATCTTCGACCACGTGACCGACTCGCCCGTGGACGCGCCGGAACTCCGGGCGGACCCCGGCAGCCTCCTCCTGCTCGACGGGCTGTTCCTGCACCGTCCGGAGCTGCGGGACGTGTGGGACGACTCGGTGTTCCTGCGGGTGGCCTTTGAGGTGTCGGTGCCGCGTGGGGCGGGCCGGGGACCGGGCTGGGGCTCGCCGGACCCGCACGCCGCGTCCAACCGCCGCTACGTGGAGGGCCAGCGGCTGTACTTCCGGGAGGCCGAGCCGTGGCGCCACGCGGGGGTGGTCGTGGACAACGACGAATTGGAGGCGCCCTTCATCGTCGACCTGGCGTGAGGGTTGAGGCGACCTTGCGGGTTCTCACGGAATTCATGCCTTCGCGGGGCGGGGAAGATGCATCTTCGGTCGGGCGTGAGGATGGCCGGATTCGGGTCTCATTTGCTCGGCCCGAACTGGCCTATAACGGCGGTCTACCCCACCGACGCGGAGGTCCACTATGTACTGGAAGGAGAACTGGAAGGAGGCCGTGGCCCTCTGCCTCATCGCCGCCCTGATCACCGTCGGCATCCTGCTCGTCGGACAGCGGCTGTCGTGGTGGGTCCTCACCCCGGTTGGCGCCGCGCCCCCCGTTCCCCCCACGGTAACCAGCCTGGAGGAGACGGTGCCGGAGGCGCCCTTCGCCGAGACGCCGCTCCCCGACGAGCCGCTTCCTGAAGAACTCGCCCTCACGCAGGAGCCCGCGACGGTCCCGACCGCGCCCCTGGCCCCCCAGGCCCCTCAACCCGCCGGGCGCCCCACGGCGCGCACCGAGGGGGCCGCGGCGGCGGTCTCTCCAGCACCGCGTGATGGGGCCAGGCCCACCTCCCCGGGAGTCGTCCTCACCCGCGAGGCGGCCAAGCCCCCGGCCCCCGCCCCGACAGCCTCCACGCCGAAGCCGCCCGCCCGGGCTGCCACCCCCCCGGCACCTGCGGCCAGCCCCGTGACGGCTCAGCCCTCCCGCGAGAGGCCGCCCGCCGCGCCTGCCGCGTCCACCGCCCCCCGCACGGGCCAGGGCACGGCGGCGAGGCCCGCCGCCCCGACTGCCGCCCCCCCCGCGGGGCCGGAGGCTC
>NZ_PNOR01000070.1 GCF_002869765.1 Deinococcus planocerae
TCAATCGGCTCAAGGATTTTCGGGCCATCGCCACCCGATACGAGAAGCGCGGACACCAGTTTTTAGCCGGTGTCCACGTCGCTTGCATCCTCCTCTGGCTCTGAAATTTCAGCCAGACAGACCCTAGGGGGCAAGGGAAGGGCCGGGCACCTCCACCCGGCCTGCCCTTCGTCTCTCGCTCAGGGCTGTGTGCTCGCCGCCCCGGCTCCCGCCGCCTGCCGTGCCTCGCGCCGCCTGGCCTCCAGTTGCCGCGTCTCGACCACCACGGCGGCGGACACAACCTACGAGACGATCCCCTCCCAGGTCGGGTACACGCCCAGCCACAGGCTCGCCTTAGTCAAGATTTCGGCCCGGCGCCCTCTGCCACCCTGCCGGGGACGCTACCCTACTTCCATGACCGTGCCCTCCGACCCCAGGCAGCCCTCCAGCCGCACCGACAAGGGCGTGCGCGGCTTCGATCTCGACCTGCACGTGACCTTCGCCCGTCCCCTGGGGCGCGAGGAGGCGCTGGGCGTGCTGCGGCCCGCCGAGGGCTTCACGGTGGACCTGTACGCCCCGCACCGCGACCCGGGGGGGCCGGTGCCCTCCGCGCGGCTGACCGGGCCCCTGCGCGACCCGGGCGCCGTGCGCGCCCTGCTCGCCGCGTGGCTTCAGGGAGAGGCGCGCAGCGTCGAGGTGGGCCTCCACGGCTACCTGCGCTCGGCGACGGGCGCGACGGAGTGGATGCCGTGGCGCAAGAACGCCGTCCTGCCCCGCTCGGCGGTGGAGCGCGTGGCCTTCGAGGAGGGCGTGAAGTACGTGCTGGAGTGAGGGCCCGGGCGTGCAGAAGGTCAAAGGCAGAAGGCAGCAAGCCTCCCGTGCTGGCCTGTTGCCCTGTGCGTCCCGCTGTCCTGCTACGCGCTGAGCGGCAGCACGAAGCCGCGCGCCTTGGCGCTCCCGGCCTCGCTGGGGCGCAGCACGAGGACGGCGAGGCTGGCGTCGGGGCGCAGCAGGTAGGGCAGCCAGGTGTGGGTGAGGGTGTGCAGGGCGCGCTGGGCCTGCTCCAAGACGCCCTCCTGCGCGAGGTCACGCAGCACGAGCACGGCCTCGTCTCCCCCCGAACTCGTCCACACGTCCACCACGCCCACCCGGTCCACGCCGCGGTGGTCCCGGTACTCGAACTCGTGGGCCCGCCTGATGAGCTGCATTCGTCATTCACCCCTTCGCGCGCGAGAGTCCCGCCCGGAACCGCTCTCACGGCCCGGACCTTGCAAACTGTCGCGTCCGGTCCAGCGTAGGGGGCCTCACCGTGGCCTTTGTCCCGCCCGCCCGCCCACCCCAGCGGGTGCGGCGCCCCGCTCAAGAAGACGTGAAGGGTTACCCTGCGGCGTGGCCAGCATCGTCATCACCTACACCGACGGCAAAACCTTCCGGCTGGAGGGCGTCACGAACGCCGACGCCCACGCCTCCCGCGCCGCTTTCGAGGGGCCGGGCACCGCGCTCGACGTGGCCTACCGCGACGGGGGGCGAGAGCGCGTGGCCCATATCCCCAAGGCCCTGATCCGCTCCTTCGAGACCGAGCTGGACTGACGGCGGTGGCCGGACATGTCCGGCCCGAGCGGAGCGGGCAACCGCGATGAGGCCCCGCCGAAAGCCCCGACTCCGGGCCGCCGCTCACGGTGTCGTGCCCCCCGGGCTTCCTAGAATGCCCGGCGTGACTGGGGCCGGGGCGACGGGAAGCGGAGCGAGTGGGAGCGGCGTGAACGAGATGCTGCTCGAATTTCAGGGGTACGTGCTCGCGTACCGCCTGCGCGCCGCCGTGGGGGGCCGGGTGGCGCCGCCGGGCGAGCCCTTGACCCTCGCCGGGTACGCCGCCCGGCGTCTGGAGCGGCAAGACCTCGCGCGCGGGCTTGTCCGCAAGGGCCTCGATCCCCTGCGGATGCGGCGGCTCGACGCGCTGTCCGACGAGCTGATGTTCGGCTTCTGGCTCAACCCCGCCGAGGTGGCCGCCTTCCTGCGCGCGGCGATCCGCCAGGGCAGCCACCCGGCGCTGGGCGACCCCGACGCCTTCGCGGCCCTGCTCACCCCCGCCGAGAAGGGGCGGCTGGGCGAGACGGGCGTGCGGCTGGTGTGCGCCCACCACCTGACCTGCCTCACCCTCGCCGCGCCCATGCTCGACCCCGACGCGCTGGCGGGCGTGTGGAAGCGGGTGGAGGCCACCACGCCGCCCCTGTTCGTGGACGAGCTCGCCGCCGCCGGACAGGTCTAGGGTGAGCGCGCTGACGGGGCTCCTGCGCGCCCTCGTTCCCCGCCCCTGCCCCGGCTGCGACGCGCAACTCGGGCGGGAGGCGGGGTTGTGTGCCGTGTGCCGCGCCCGCCTCGTGCCCCGGGTGGAGGCGTACTCGCCGCTGTGGCCGCGGCCCGAGGGGCACCTCGTCACCCTGGGGCCCTACCGGGGGGTGACCCGGCGGGCCGTGCGCGCCCTGAAGTTCGGCGGCGCGCGGGACCTCGCGGGGGCCCTCGGCGGGGCGCTGGCGGGCGGGGTTCCGGCGGAGTGGAATGTCCGCGCGGTCGTTCCCGTGCCCCTGCACCCGGCCCGCGAGCGGGAGCGCGGCTTCAACCAGGCGGCCCTGCTCGCCGCCGCCGTCGCCGCCGCGCTGAAGGTGCCCGCCGCCCCGGCCCTGCGCCGCACCCGCGCGACCGGGCAGCAGGCCCGCCTCCACGCGCACGAGCGGGCGGGGAACCTCGCCGGGGCCTTCGCCGCGGGCGCGCGCGGGGTGCCCCCTGGCCCGGTCCTCCTCGTCGACGACGTGATGACGACCGGAAGCACCCTCCTCGCCTGCCGGGATGCCCTGCACGCGGCGGGGGTGCGGGAGGTGAGGTTCGCGGTGATCGCCCGCTGACGCCCGGCATGGCGGTCCCTCATCCGGGTGCGGTACGGTGCCGGGTATGAAGTCCCCGCTTTCCCTTGCCCTCGCCGCCACCCTGCTCGGGAGCGGGCTCACCGCTCCGGCGGGGGCCCAGACGCTCGCGCCCTTCACAGACCCCAAGCTGCCCTTCACGGTGAGCCTGCCCCGGGGGTGGCTCGGCGCCAACTTCAATGACGGCACGGGCGGCGTGAGCGTCGTGTCGGCCAAGACGCCGCCCGCCACCCTGATCCGCCTGCTGTACGTGTCCAAGGACGGCAGGGCCCCCGAACTCAAGCAGGAGTTCCGCAACTTCGAGGCGGGGGTGACTCAGACGGGGGGCAAGGTCAAGCTCTTCCGGGGCCGTAACGTGACGTACGGGGGCGTGAAGGGCGTCGAGCGCGAGTACCTCATCACGGGCGGACAGACGGCGGTGCGCGTGCGCATCTGGTTCGGCAACGGGGCGAAAAACCTCTACTCCTTCCAGGTCACCGACACGCCCGAGCGGTACGCGAAAAGCAGCGCCCTGTTCAGCCAGGTCCTCGCCAGCCTCCGCTTCCGCACCTGAGGCCCCGCCTCGTTCCCCCCCCCGCAGCGGCTACGCTGACCCATGCGCCGCCTGATGCTGGCCCTGCTCGCCCTCGTCCCGGTCGCCGAGGCGGGAAACCGCTTCGACGTGCGCAGGGTCGCCTTCTCCCCGGACGGCGCGCGGGCGCTGGTGGTCACGGGCGGCGTGCAGGACGGCAGCGGCTTCAGCACGGCGGGCCTGACGGTGGTGGACACCGGAACGGGCCGGACCCTGCGCGAGGTCTCGGCCACCTCCCAGACGGGGACGGTGGGGGAGGTCGTGGCGGCCCTCCTCCGCCGCGAACGCCCCCTCCTCGCCCGCAATGGGCTGACGCCGGGCCGGACCGCGCGGCCCGTGTACGTCCGCCCCTTCCCGGTCCAGGCGCCCGTGTGGACGGAAGGGCTGCGCGCCGGGGCGGGCGCCACCGTCCCCGTCCGGCTGTGGACGCGCCCGGTGCCGGTGCGGCTGAGCGTGTGGCCTCTGCCGTCCTCCTGCCGCTACCGGGACCTGCTGCCCCAGGGCGAGGGACCCGCCGGGTTCACGCTGGAGGTGGGGGGGCAGACCGTCCACCTCGACCGGAGCCTGCCCTCCAGCCGGGCGTGCGCCGCCCGCTACGCGCTGGAGCGGGTGGACGTGCAGGGCAACCGCGCCGTCTTCGTGCTGCGCGCCTACACGCCGGGCTTCGAGGGGCCGAACGCGGAGCCCGTGGTCGTGGCGGCGACCCTGCGGTGAGCGGGGGCCCTGCCGGAAGGTGCGCCGCCCCCCTGCCTCCGACCCCTCCCTGCTAGAATGCCCCGCGTGTACACGAACCGCCGCGCGCACCACGAATATGAGCTGCTTGACCGCTTCGAGGCGGGCATCAGCCTGACGGGCAGCGAGGTCAAGAGCGTGCGCGCGGGCGGGGTGGACTTCCGCGACGCCTTTGCCCGGGTGGTCAGCGGCAACGTCGAGCTGGAGGGGCTTTACATTCCCCCCTACACCGAAGCCACCTACAACAACCACGAGCCCCGCCGCACCCGCCGCCTGCTGCTGCACCGTGAGGAGATCGGCAAGCTGCGCCGCTCTCTCGACCAGAAGGGCCTGACCCTGGTGCCCACCCGCCTGTATCCCAAGGGCCGGGTCTTCAAGGTGGAACTCGCCCTCGCCCGCGGCAAGCAGCTCCACGACAAGCGCCGGGCGGAGGCCGAAAAGACCCTGCGCCGGGAGCTGCGCGAGCTGTGAGGGGGAGAGCGCGCAGGCGTTTTCCGGCCCGCTTCGCCGGGCCCCTGCTGCTGTCGGCGGCCCTGCTCGGCGCGGGGCTGGCGGGCGCGCAGATCACCCTGGGCCGCCTGAATCTGGTCGGCACGCAGGTGCAGAGCATCGACCTCTACGGGGCCGAGTACGCCAGCGAGGGGGTGCTCGGCGGCGTGATGCGGGTCACCCGCCAGGAGGTGGAAAGCGCGGGCACCATCATCCGTGTCGAGGCCTTCGGGCACACCCTCCTGCTGCCGCTCGACGAGGACCAGCAGCGGGCCACGACCGACTTCAACACCGTGCAGCTCGACACCGAGCGGGTGCGGGCGAGAACCGCCACGCTGGTGAACGGCAACGTCTACCTGCCGCTCGACACGCTGGCGCGCGGGCTGGGCGCCACGTACGAGCAGGGGACCTTCCGGGTCGCGCCCGCCACCCTCCAGGGGGTGAGCAGCCGCGCGGGGGCCGACAGCGACCGATTGGTCCTCGACCTCACCCGCGACACGACCGTCACCGACGAGCTGCGCGGCACGACCGTGACCGTCACCCTGAGGGGCGTGAAGGGGGAGGCGCGGCGCTACACCACCCGGGGCGCCTTCGTGCCGAGCGCGGAGGTGGCGCGCCGGGAGGGCGACCTCACGTTGAGCTTCACCCTGCCGCAGGGCAGCGGGTACCGGGTCTACCGGGTGGTGCGGCCCGGCGGCGCGCGGCTGGTGGTGGACGTGGGGCCGGGGGTGCCGCGCACGACGCCCGCCCTGCTCGACCGGATCACCCGCCCCCTGATCGTGCTCGACCCCGCGCGGGTGAGCGGCCTGGGCCGCGACGTGACGCTGGAGGTCGCCCGCCGCGCCGCCGAACTCCTCAACGAGGCGGGGTGGCAGGTCAAGGTGACGCGCGACACGGGAACGGCCCTGGGCCTGAACCAGAAGCTCGCCCTGGCCCGGCGCAGCGACGTGTACCTCGCGCTCGACCTGGGGAGATTCCCGGGCTCGCAGCGCGGCGGCGTGACCGTGTACGAGCCCGCGGGCCGGGCGGCCTCGCAGTACGTGAACGCGGTGCGGGGCGGGGCGCAGCTTCCCTACGGCAACCTCGCGGTGGGCGGGCCGGGGGGCACCCGGCGCCTGTCCGAACTCTTGCGCGGCGAGTTGCGCGGCGGCGGGGTGACGGCGGGGCAGGAGAACGTCCGCCGGGTCCTGATGCTCGGCGAGGCGCCCCAGGCGGCCCTCCTCCTCGAACTCGGGTGGGCGGGCAACGCCGGGGATCAGGCGAAGCTCGGGGTGGACGAGCGGCTCCAGGCGATGTCGGTGGCGGTCGCGCGCTCGGTGGCGACCTACCTGACGGCCCGGGCGTCGAATGCCGGGCGGGCGACGCCGGCGGGGGGAGCGCGGCAGTGAGGCGGCTCCTCTCCCTCTTCAACGTGGTGAGCGTGGCCCTGCTCGCCGCCGCCGCCTACGCCTACCAGGAGGTGCAGCGGCCCCCCGAGACGCCGCGCGCCCCGGCCCTCGAGCTTGCCGAGAAGCGGGGCGTGCAGGTCAAGGTCTACTTCACCGACCCGCAGGTGCAGAGCTTCAAGCCCGAGACGCGCGCCGTGCAGGTCACCCAGGAGAATCCGGGCGCGGTCGCCCAGGCCGCCCTGAACGCCTGGGCGAACGGTCCGACCGCCTCCGGGGCGCTGGCCGTCGTGCCCAAGGGCACCCCCGCCCCGCGCGTGTGGCTGCGCGGCGGGCACTACTACGTCAACCTGCCCGCCGCCTACCAGGGACTCAAGTACGGCACGAGCGGCGAGCGGATGCTGCTGTGCACCCTCACCCGCACCCTGCTCGAAACCCGCGGCCAGGACGTGACCTTCCTGGTAAACGGGCAGAACGCCGATACCCTCGGCCACCTCGACCTGCGCGAGCCGTACACCCGGCAGGACTGCGCGGACTCGTGAGGGCGCCCCACTTCCCTCAAGCTCTCGACCTCTAGACCCCCCATGCTCCAAAGCGTCACCCTGCAAGGCTTCAAGAGCTTCGCCGACCGCACCCGCCTGGAATTCGGGCCGGGCGTCTGCGCCGTCATCGGTCCCAACGGCAGCGGCAAGAGCAACGTGGTCGAGGCGCTGCGCTGGGCGACCCACGGGGCGCGGGCGCGGGAGTTGCGCGCCGGGCGCGGCACCGAGCTGATCTTTCACGGGAGCGGCGGCAAGGCACCGCTGGGTCTCGCGGAGGTGCAGGTCGAGTTGCAGACCCCGGAGGGCCGCGTCAACGTCACCCGCCGGGTGTACCGCGACGGCACGGGCGAGCAGGACCTGAACGGTCGCCCCGTCCGCGCCCGCGACATCCAGGGGGCGCTGCGCGGCACGGGCCTGGGGCCGGGGGGCCTCGCCGTCATCGGGCAGGGCGAGGTGAGCGGGGTGGTGGGGGCGGAGGGCCGCACCCTGCTCGGCCACGTGCAGGAGGCCGCCGGGCTGTCGCGCGCCGTGTCGGCCCGGCAGGAGACGGAGGCGCGGCTGCGCGAGGCGGACGGGCACCTGGGGCAACTGCGGCTGGTGCAGGCAGAGCGGGCGGCGCAGGTGGAACGTCTTGCGCGTGCTGCCGAGGCGGCCCGCACGTGGCGCGCCCTGACCCTGCGCGCCCTGACGCTCGAAGACGCCCTGAGACGCGAGCGTCAGGCATCCCTCCAGCGGGAAATCGCCCAGGCACGGACCGAGGCCGACACGCTCGAAGCCCGCAGCGCCGCCCTCGCCGCCGGGGTGCAGTCCGCCGCCGCCCGGGTGGAGGCCGCCCGCGACGCGGTGGGGGAGTCCCGGGCCCGGCAGGAAGCGTTCGCGGGCGCCCTTGACGCCCT
>NZ_PNOR01000071.1 GCF_002869765.1 Deinococcus planocerae
TCAATCGGCTCAAGGATTTTCGGGCCATCGCCACCCGATACGAGAAGCGCGGACACCAGTTTTTAGCCGGTGTCCACGTCGCTTGCATCCTCCTCTGGCTCTGAAATTTCAGCCAGACAGACCCTAGTGGTTGAACCTCGGCGTTCGGGGATCAGGGTCGTCGGGCCGATCCGTCACACGCCGAATTGGCAAGGTAGTGTTCCAGACGCGTTCACCACGAACGACTTTCAGGTGAACTGGAAGCGCCACACGGTCACGTGTCCACAGGGCCACGAGTCCAGACCGTGGCGGGAACGGAACAAGCCGGGCGAGCCCCACATCTTTCATGCCCGCTTTCGTCGGGGGGACTGCCGGGCGTGCCCGGTTCGGGCACGCTGTACTCGGAACGCCGTCGGTGATCCCCGGAACGTCAGCGTTTTACCCCGGCCCCTGTACGAAGCGCGCAAAGCGCAACGTGAAGAGCAGAAAACGCCCGAGTGGCAGCGGAACTACCAGCGCCGGGCAGGGATCGAAGGCACCCTCTCACAGGGGGTCCGCGCGTGCGGCGCAGCCCGCACGCGCTATCGAGGGCAGCGCAAGACGGCGCTGCACGAGGTGTGCGTCGCCGCCGCGATCAACGTGCAGCGCATCGGGGCGTGGTTCGGTGGAGTGCCGCGAGAGACGACGCGCACCTCAAGGCTCGCCGCCCTTTTCGCCTGACCGCCAATTCGCCACCAGTATCGCATCTTGTCTCAGCCCCTTTTAGTGGAAGTACAGCCTCAGGAAGACCTTCGGGCGGTGTGATGGGACCTCGCTGTCCTATACGGCCCATTTCAGAGATAGGCATGGCCCAGGGCAGGGTGAAGCCGGGTGCGGTTGTACCAGTGGAGGCTGGGAGGTGAGGTTGATCTCTTCAGAGCGCTCTCTCGCCTTTATGGGTAGAGGAGCTACACGCCTATGGGCAGGTGCTTCCTGACCTCAGTGGTAGACGCGGTGCAATTCGGAGACGTACCGCGCCAACTCGTGCGCCGGGGCGTCCACCTTCTGCGCGGCCCGGACGCGCTCCTGTAAAACCTCCGTATCGAGGGGGTCTACCTTGAGGACCTGGTTGGCAAACAACACCACCCGCCGCCAGTCCCCCCGCTCGCGCGCCCGCGTCATCTGGCGGCGCAGCTCGATGGTCAGCGCGAGCAGCGCTTCCTCTCGCTTCTGCCGCACCCAGTCACTCTCCTCGACCCCGGGCAGGAACTCTCCCCGGTAGAGCGCCACTGCCCGGGCGGCCTCCCCGTCCCTCACGGTCGCCAGCAGGTGCGTGACGTCCAGCTCCACCTGCACGCCCGGCCCGAGGCGATACACCGGCGCCCGGTGCGGCCCGCTGCACCCCACCACCTCGGCCCCGAGCTTGTCGCGCAGGTCCCAGATGCACTGCCGGAGGTAGCTGCTGCCCGTCTGGTCATCCTTGTCGGGAAACAGTTCTAACTGCATCTGGGCCCGCGTCCGCCCGGGGTGCAGCGTCAGGTAGGTCAGGAGCAAGGGACTGTTGGGGTAGGCGAAGCGCACCTCCTCGCCGTCCCGGGTCACGGCCACCCGCCCCAGCGTCGTCACGTGCAGGCGCATCGCCCCGTCCTCCGTCAATCGGGGGGTCCCCGCGAGGTGGGCCAGTCGGTCGAGCAGCGGTTCGAGGTACGGCGCCAGGTCGGGTTCCAACAGGGCGTGGTGCATCAACTCCGAGAGTTCTTCCACGTCCGGCTTGAACTCGTGGAGCTGCCTCAGGCGCAGCATGGCGGTGAGGGCCTCCGAGAGCGAGCGCGCCGCGTCCGCTTCCCGCCCCAGACGCAGCTCGCACGCCGCGAGGTGCAGCAGCACCCGGACGAGCTGGGGCGTGGCGTTCGCCTGGCGCAACAGCCCGGCCGCGATCTTGAGGCGGTCGGCGGCGGACAGGGGGTCGCCCCGGCGGCGGCGCAGTACCCCGTCCGTCGCCCACAGCTCAGCGGGCCACTCCTCGGCAGGGAGCCCGAAGCCGTGCAAGGTCTCCAGCGCCTGCCCGTGCAGGTTCATCAGGCTCTGGTGCTCGGCCAGGCGGGAGGTCACCCACAGCCGCAGGCGGTGGTCCCCCAACGCCTCGGCGAGCGGGGACAGGGCTTCCAGCGTCTGGGCATAGCGGCGGTACTGGCCGGTCAGCCGGTACAGCTCGGCCTCACTGGACCGCAGGTGCGCCTCCACGCGGGGCGTCTGCCCGGGGACCAGCAGCGCCCCCGCCTCGTTCAAGGTGGCCTGGGCCCCCCCGAAGTCCCCGGCCTTGACTTGCAGGTCGAGCAGGTTCTTGAGGGCACTCAGGCGCGGGGCGGGGTCAGGCGCGGCGGGGAGGGCGTGGATCGCCTCGCGCAGGAGGAGCCCCGCCCGGGCGAACTGGCCCAGGACGGTGTGCATCTGCGCGAGGGCCAGCGTGACGCGGGCGGTGAGTTCGTCATTCCCGAGGGCGACGTACCCGTGCCAGGCGCGCTCGACCTTTTTCAGACCCTCCTCGACGTGACCCAGCTCGAAGGCCGAGACCCCCCACCAGCGCAGGGCGCGCAGGTTCAATTCCACGCCCCGGAGCTGGGGCAGGGCGGCCTGGAAGTGGGCGCAGGCCTCCTCGTGACGGCCGCACAACCGCAGCAGGTTGCCGTACTCGACGGTGCCCTCCTCGTCCCCGAGGATCGCGGCGCGGTGCAGAGGCCCCTCCGCTTCGACCAGTTGCCCGGTGCGCAGCAGGGCGATTCCAAGCAGTGCGTACTCGCGCGCGCTCCTCGCCTGCCCGTCCAGCAGGCTGACCACGGCGGGATAGAGCCCGGCCCGGAAGGCGGCCTCGGCGTCAGGAGGCGTCATGGTCGCACTTTCCGTTCCTAAACAGATCCTTCATTAGACTGCCCTCATGTTGAAAAAGGCCCTGTTGGTGTGCATGGCGGTGTTGATTCCGGCGCTCTCGGTTGCCTCGGCGGGTTCCCGCGACTACGGGGACCGCCGGGTGGTGGCGACGGACGGCTCGCGGGACTACGGCGACCGATGACACGTCCCACCCCCCAGCCCAAGCCGACCCCGCTCCCTCCGCCCCGCGTGGAGCAGGTTCGGCAGGTTCGCGTGGAGGTCGCGGCGGGACGGCGCGCCATGCCCGTGCTGGGCGGTGCGTCCCTGGACTACGGCGACCGTTGACATCGTTGCCCCTCAGCGTAGGCATTTCGTTCCCACGCGGCCATGACAAATCGAACTCCAGGGCGGGGCCGTTGATTCGGCCCCGCCTTTCGCTGGGTTCGAGGGAGGGGTTCAGCACCACAGCCTGACCAGCCGCCGGGGGCGCCCCGCGGCCTGTCTTGTCCTTTTGAGTTCCCGATCAAGGGCCATGCGGGCCTCCTGATCTTCCGTACCCAGAGGACGCGGCAGGTTGGACATCTGCCGCGTGCTCAGTGCGCTGGTCGCGTTGCCGCAGATTCGTCCACGCCGAGGTCACCGGCACATACAGTGTCCGTGTGAGACCTCGCCGTGCCCTTGCGAATGTCAGCTTGTTCCTCGCTGCCGCGTTCACCCTGACGACTGCTCACGCTGTCGAGCGCGTGCCGGGGACGCAGACGTACTACTCGTACAGCAAAGACCCCATCACGGACATCAACACCAGCTTCATTGCTCTGTACGAGGTCAACGACAGCACCAGCGGGACATTCTTTACGGTTCGGTGCGCCAACGGCGACAAGCCGGACCTCTGGGTCGGCCTGAACACCAAAAATGACCTGCTGAGTGAGGAGGACGCCTCCCTCGACCGGATGCCCGCCGTGACCATGCGGCTGGGGGACGATGCCCCCATCGTGCTGTCCGGCAGCGAACTCACCTCCGTCGTGAACGCGAGCCAGGACGTGAACACGAAGGCCGTCGCCATTCACAGCGCAGCGGTCCGCCGGATCGTGAACGGCCTGAACGCGGGCAAGCGACTGGTCATCCGGGTCAACCGGGCCTCGGGTGGGCAGGCCCTGACGTACACCTTCCCGGCGGGCGGCTTCTCGACCGCCTGGTCGCAGGTGCGGGCGTGCGGCGCGGCGACGACCGCCAGTACCCAGCCCTCAGGCATCACCCTCACCCCGTCCACCGGACGTGCGAGCGGGGCACCGAAGTTTACGAAGTGGTACTTCACGACCTGCCGGGATGCGGCGAGCGGCGCGGTGCGAACCGGGTTGGTGGCGGGACAAGCCCACCTGTGCGACCTGGTGATCGAGACGCTCCCGAACGGGGCGCAGCCCGTGAGCGCCGTGTTCCGATACGAGCTGGAGTACCGGGAGGGGGGTCGGGCCGGGAAGCTGACACTCGACAGCGTGGACACCTGGCCGCCCAGCACGGGCCCGGTCACGAAATTCCGGCAGGACGGGGACCAACTAATCTTCACCCTGCCGCTCAACGTGCGTGCCCGGTCAAACCGGGTCTATACCAGCATCAACGTGACGGCGACCGTGAATTTCAGCAACGGCAGCAGCAAGCGGGTCTACGAGCCGCTGCCGGTGAAGCCCGCGGACTGAACGGGCCGGGAGGATGCACGGTTGCGGGCCAGGTCGAGCACTTGTCCCCGCTTCCTCACCTTTCGGCGACCGACCGGGCCTGACCTCAACGACGGACCTGGGAGAAACAGCGGTTCGCAAAAAACAAGGCACGACCCTTCACGTTCGGTGGGCGCCGAGCCTAGGGCTGGAGGTGCATGCCTCGCCGGGGACGGGCGGAGGAAGCGTCACCGCGCCGCGACACGTGCGGTCGCTCAGAACGGCCGCCGGGGTCACGCCTCTTTTTGCGAACCATCCGTCTTCCGCAGTGGTCCAGGAGGTGGCTTCAGCCTCGGGGAGCCCAGGGCCTGGGTTGGGCCAGGAGGATCCACCGCCCGCGCGTCACCCCACCTGGAGCAGGGGCAGATGGTGGGCGAGGTCCGCCTGGAGGCTCCTCGCGCTGTGGGTCTGCCGGGCGTCGAAGCGCAGCAGCCGCAACCCCGCCGAGCGGAAGGCGGTGTTCTTCACCTCGTCGCGGTAACGCTGCCGCTCGGTGTCGTGGGAAGCGCCGTCGAGTTCGATGGCGAGGACGGGTTTGAAGTCGCGCTCCTCCAGGATCAGGAAGTCCACGTGCTTGTCGCGCAGCCGCCCGAGCACGCTCTGCCGGTTCTGGGCCGCCCTTGAAATCAGAAAGAGGTCGTTGAGCCGCACGTTGGGAAAGACGAGGTACCCCGTGCCCTTCAAAGAGGCCATCAACTCAAGGTAGAAGGCTCGCTGCGGGAGAAGGACCACGGCTTGACCGTCACGGGCAGGTGGTCGGGCACCTCCGCGTGGGGAGCCGGCGGCGTTTCCCTGGCCTGCTCGTGGACGCGGGCGTGGACCTCGGCGGTCAGTTCGGGAGAGGCGTCGCGGGAAGGCGTGGCGCGGCCCAGGGAGGGGGCCGGAGCGGTGACCCGTGGCGAGACGGGTGGCCGGGCCGCAGAGGGCAGGTCTCGCGCTCGCCCTTTGCGGGCGTTCTTGCGCAAGACCTTGACGAACGTGACCGTGCCGTCAATGGCGGCGGTGAGAAAGAGCAGTGCGAAGAGGGTGCCCACCGGGACATCGTCTCAGGGAGGGGCGTGGGAGGGGCAAATCCGGCCCTGCCCCTGCCGCTTTTCCCGTTGCGAGAAACACGACACCAGACGCAGCCGGGGCCGGAGGGTGGTTGAGGGGCGCCAGATGGTGTTGAGTCACAGAATATTTCCCCGCCGTACTCGCGCTGTTCACGTTCGAGAGCGCAGAATAGGGGCAGTGACGCTCTCTTCCTTCCTCTTCATCGTCCTGGCGCCCGAGGGGGTGTGGCGGGCCCGCTTCGAGCTGGAGCCTGGGCGCTGCTACGGCCCGGAGGACGTGCGCCTGGAATGCGGAAGCGACCCCGGGTGGTCTCCCCACACGTTGACCGTGGAGGCTTCAGCGCTCCCCTCCGAGGCGGAGTTCCGGGTGCTCGCCGCCCGCGCCGCCACCCGCACGGCGGACGACTCCCCCGACGAGCTGCGGCGACTGCTGAACCTGCTGATTCCGTTCTGAGGAGTCTGGCCGCCGCGTCCGCCCGAAGTCAGGGTGTCCCGGCTCGCCGCGAAGTGAGCGGCGTGCACCGTGCAGCTACCGTGCAGCTCGAAGCGCCCACCCTGCCCAGGGCCCGCTCCACTCCGAGATGGTCGTCTCAAGGCTGACAGCCTGGACTCGCCCTCCCTTCGACGACAGGACCACCGCTGCTCTGCCAGCACGTTTACCCTGCCGGCATGAGGCCTTGTCTTGCCCTGACCCTCGCCCTGCTCGGGACGGCTCATGCCACGTGGACGCCCGAGGGCCGCCAGATCGAACGCTCCAGCACCTCCCGCACTGACCTCACCGTGCGGTTCACCCTGCGCCCGGGGGAAGACCCGGCGCGCACGGCCCTGGCGTGCCTCAGCGCGACGCGGCCCCGCTTCCCGAACGTCACCTGGGTGGATTGCGTGGCCTATACCCCGGGGGGGTTCGCCAAGCTCTCGGGCCGGATTCGTCCCTGTTACGCCGCCGTCGCGCGCTGGTTCGCCTACGATGAGGGCATGATCCGCCTGTACCTCGCGGCGGACGACCGCCGGTACCCGCAGGCCTGCCCGGCCCCCGCGGAATGACCCCGTGGCGCCAGGCCACCGGGGCCGTCACCTCCGGGCGACCGGGTCGCGGGCAGCGAAGTCCGGGAGCAGACGGCGGGTCCCCGGGCCAGTGCGTGGGACGCGGGGCGAGCGGTCCCGGTGGGGCGGCGCACCCGGCAGGAGGGTCGCTTCCCGTCACCCTGGGTGGGGCTGGTGGGTGAGGTGCAGCCCGGAGCCATGCCGGCGCTCCCCGCAACGTCGCGCTTGCCAGGATTGCTTGCACCCAAGCCCTCCAGGATGCCTGAGATGCCACTTCTGCTGCGCCTGGACCGGGGCACCTTCGTGATGTGGGAGGTGCCGGAGTCGGTGTCGAGCTTTTTCCTGTAGGACGCCCGCAACCAGTCTTACCGCGCTCCGGGCCAGGCGTACCGAGACGTGATGGAGACGCTGAAACGGGAGACCTCGGATTTCGACGAGCGGGTGTGACGCCCCTGCGGCGGGGGCAGCCCGGGTACAGCTCGGCCCTGGACCGGGACGGGGACGGCGTCGCCTGCGAGTGAAGCCGCCACTCACCGCGAAGTGAGCGCCCTCCTCACGGTCATGATCAAGGCCCCTCCCCCAGCGGGATGAGCGCCACCATCATCACGTAGGGGCGGGGGTGTTCCGGGCTGGGCTGGGGCTGTCCGGCGTGTAGGGCCTCCTTGAACGTCTCCGACAGTTGCCGCGCGGTCTGGTGCGCCTGACCCGTCTCCAGATGCACGGTCATGTCGAAGAACACCAGCGGC
>NZ_PNOR01000072.1 GCF_002869765.1 Deinococcus planocerae
TCATCAGGAGCTGCACGAAGGCGTTGGGCACGTTGATCGCCGCGGACAGCACCTGCGGGTTCACGAAGAGGATGTAGCTCATCGTGAGGAAGGTCGTCAGGCCCGCCCTCATCTCGCGCGAGACGGTCGAGCCCGAGGCGCTCAGGCCGAAGTAGCGGTCGAGGCCGGAGGCGGGTGCGGAACGGGATGCGGAAACGTCGGACATGCTCGGTCTCCTGTCGGAAAGCCCTCGGCTTGGGGCAGGCCCTCGAAGGCTGGAGAACTCGGGAGAATGGAACGGCCACCCGAGCAGCCGACGTGGCCTGTCCGGGACGCAGTGGCCGTGACCTGATTCAAGCCGGGGGAGCGTCCCGGGCACGCGCGAGCCGGCTCACACGCCGACCTCGCTGGGGGTGGCGGGCCGTTCGTACACCTGATCGCCCTCCACCCAGACCCGGGCCACGTCCGCCTGGGTTCCCAGGGTGAAGAGGGCCGCCAGGGCGCGCTCACCACTCTCCGCGTGCCGGAGCACGGTCGCCAGCGTGCTGCCCCCCGGGGGGCGCAGGTACACCGCGTCGAAGGCCTTGCCCGCGCCGAAATCGCCCGTCCGGTCGTGCAAGTCGAGCGCCTGGGCGCCCGCGCGCGTCGCCAGGTACAGCAGGTGTGCCGGGGCGAGCGGCTGCCCCGCCTCGCCGAGGAGCTGCTGCATGAAGTAGGCCTGGAGCCCCTCCTTGAGCATCGAAAAGCCCGTGCCGCCCCCCACGTCGGTGCCCAGCGAGACGTGGACGCCCGCCTCGAGGTGGCGGCGCAGCGGGAAGAGGCCGCTTCCCAGAGACGAGTTGCTGCACGGGCAGTGCGCGGCGGTGCAGCCGCGAGCCGCCATCACGTCCAGCTCGCGCCCGGTCGGGTGGACGTTGTGGGCGAGAACGCTGTGGCGCGTCACCAGCCCGGCCCGCTCATAGGTGTCGAGGTAGTCGCGGGCGCCGGGGAAGAGCCCGCGCACCACCTCGATCTCGCGCGGGTTTTCGTTGATGTGGCTGGTGAAGCGCACACCCGGGAACTCGCCCGTCAGCGCCGCGCAGGCGTCGAGGACTCCCTCGCTCGCCGACAGGGCAAACCGCGGCGTGACGGCGTACAGGGCGCGGCCCGTCCCGTGCCAGCGTTCGATCAGCGCCTTCCCCTCGGCGTAGGCCCGCTCCGGTGTGGTGTGCAGTTCGGGCCTCAAGAGGCGGTCGGAGACGACCTGCCCGGCCACCACCCTCAGGCCGCTGCGGGCCGCCTCCCCGAAAAAGGCGTCCATCGCGGCGGCGTAGTGGCTGCCGAACACCAGGGCGGTCGTCGTGCCGTTCGCCGCGAGGGCGGACAGGAACTCGCGCGCAACCGCCCCGGCGTAGGTGGCGTCGGCCAGGCGCGCCTCCTCCGGCAGGGTGTTGCGGTCGAGCCACTCGAGCAGTCCCATCCCCAGCCCGCCCAGCACCCGGACCTGCGGGTAGTGGACATGGGTGTCCACGAAGCCGGGCAGCAGCACGCCGCCGCGCAGGTCCACGACCTCGGCGCGGGGGTGCGCGCCGCGCAGGTCCGGGTAGGGCGACGCGGCCAGGATGCGGCCCCCCTCGACGAGCAGGGCGCCGTCGTCCAGGATATGCAGCGCGTCCGGCGCGTCAAACGGGTTCCCAGGCGTGTGCATCAGGGTGGCGCGGTAGAGCTTCATGGGGTCCTCTGGGAGCCAGGGCTGACGGGCGCAAAGAGGCGGGCCGCCTCCTGAGGGCCGTGTTCGGCGGCTTCGAGAACCTGCCCAAGCTGCGCGGCCACGCTCAGGGCGATGACCGCCGGGCTCTTGCCCCGAATGCCGGGAAGGCCGATGGGCGTGGTGATGCGCTCCAGGCTGGTCTCGGTGTGCCCCACCGCCCGGAGCTGCTCCCGGAAGCGCGCCCACTTGACCTTCGACCCGATGAGTCCGGTAAATCCCAGATCGGGGCGTCGCAGGGCGGCGTCGCACAGGGCGGCGTCCTCGGCGTGGTCGTGGGTCATGATCACGAGGTGGGTTCCGGCGGGCAGCTCCGCCAGGGCCAGCTCGGGAACCGGCGCGTGATGGACGTGCAGGCGGGCCGGGCCGCCCTCCAGCGGGGCCAGCCGTTCGGGGGTGAGTTGCCCCGCCCGCGAGTCGATCAGGTGGAGGTCGACCTCCAGCCGCGCGAGGAGCCGCGCGAGTTCCAGGCCCACGTGCCCCACCCCGAAAACGGCGAGGTGTGGGCGCGCGGTCGCCAGGGGTTCGAGAAGCAGCGTCACCTCGCCGCCGCAGCACTGGCGCCCGTACTCGTTCGGGGCCCGGTCGGTCAGCCGCAGGGTGAGGAGTTCGGGGGCCGACGCCCGGCAGGCGAGCAGCGCCCGGGCACGCTCGACGGCGGTCGCCTCCAGGTTGCCGCCGCCCACGCTGTCCCAGCTCTCCGCCGGGCCAACGACCATCTTCGCGCCCGCCTCGCGGGGGGCATGTCCCCGGACGGCGGCGACGGTCACCAGGACACCCGGTTCGCCGCGTTCGGAGAGGCTTTGGACCGCTTCGAGCCAGCGCATGTCAGTCTGCCGCCACATGAGCGGGAGGGGTGGGCCGCGCGCTCGCCTGCCGCGCCTCGTCCAGCGCCCAGTAGACGGCCTCGGGGGTGGCGGGGCTGGCGAGGAGGGTGACGCGCCCCTCCGGCCCGAACGCCGCCGCCGCCTGCCGCAACGCCTCGCGCACGCTGATCGCCAGCATCAGGGGCGGCTCGCCCACCGCCTTGGAGCCGTACACCACCCCGCTCTCGGTGGCCCGTTCCAGCAGCGCCACGTTGAAGACCTCGGGCATCTCCGAGAAGCTCGGCAGCTTGTAGGTGCTCGCAGCCTGGGTGGCGAGGCGACCCCGGTGCGGCCCGCCCGTGGTGTCCCAGCGCAGGTCTTCGAGCGTCAACCAGCCCGCCCCCTGCACGAAACCGCCCTCCACCTGCCCCAGGTCGATCAGCGGCGAGAGGCTGTCTCCCACGTCGTGCAGGATGTCCACCCGGCGCAGGCGGTACGCCCCGGAAAAGCCGTCCACCTCCACCTCGCTCACCGAGGCGCCGTAGGAGAAGTACTTGAAGGGCTCGCCCTGCATGGTGGTGCGGTCCCAGTGCAGGCCGGGGGTGCGGTAAAATCCCGCCGCCCAGAGCTGGGTCCGCAGGTGGTAGGCGTCGTGGACGACCTGCCGGAAGTCCATCCCCAGTTCGGGGTGCCCGACCGGGAAGACGCGCCCGTTCTCGAAGCGCACGTCCTGCGGGTGGACGCCCAGCCCCCCCACCTTCGCCGCCACCGTGCTCAGCGACCCCGCCGCCACCGCCGCCAGCCGCCCCTTGATCTGCTCGCAGGCGTCCTTGATCGCCCCGCCGTTGAGGTCCGCGCCGCTGGAGGCCGCCGTCGCCGAGGTGTTGGGCACCTTGTCCGTCCGGGTGGGCGCGAGCCGCACGCAGGAGAGCGAGACGCCCAGGGCGGTCGCCGCGACCTGCATCATCTTCGTGTGCAGGCCCTGGCCCATCTCGGTGCCGCCGTGGTTGATCAGGACCGAGCCGTCCTTGTACACGTGGACGAGCGCGCCCGCCTGGTTGTACGCCGTGAAGTTGAAGGAGATGCCGAACTTGACGGGCGTGACGGCGAGGCCGCGCTTGACGTGCGGGTGGGCGGCGTTGAAGGCCCGCACCTCCGCCTGCCTGGAGGCGAAGTCCGAGCGGGACAGGAGGGTGGTCCAGAGGTCTTCCAGCCGCTCGGCGTGGCGCACGGGCTGGCCGTAGGGGGTGGACTCGCCGGGGCGGTAGAAGTTGCGGCGGCGCAGTTCGTGGGGTTCCAGTCCGAGGAGCGGCGCGCAGCGACCCAGAATGTCCTCGATCACCAGCATTCCCTGCGGCCCGCCGAAGCCCCGGAAGGCCGTCTGCGAAGTCTTGTTCGTCTTCGCGATCCGCCCGTGGACCTCGACGTGGGGGATGGAATAGGCGTTGTCGATGTGGCACAGGGCGCGGGCGAGCACCGGCTCGGAGAGGTCGAGGCTCCACCCGCCGTCCGAGGTCAGGGTGGCCTGGAGGGCGAGCAGATGCCCGTCCGCGTCGAAGCCGACCTTCCAGCGGGCGTGGAAGGGGTGGCGCTTGCCGGTCAGGGTGAGGTCCTGCTGGCGGTTGAGACGCAGCCTCACCGGGCGGCCCGTGAGCACCGCCCCCAGCGCGGCGATGGCGGCGTACCCGTGCGGCTGCATCTCCTTGCCGCCGAAGCCGCCGCCCATCCGCAGGCACTGGACCGTGACCTCGCTGCTGGTGCGGCCCAGGACGTGCGCCACGATCTCCTGGGTCTCGGTGGGGTGCTGGGTGCTCGACTGCACGAAGACCTGCCCCCATTCGTCCACGTGGGCCAGCGAGGCGTTCGTCTCCAGGTAGAAGTGCTCCTGCCCGCCGAACTCGAACTCGCCCTCGAAGACGTGGGCCGCCTGCGAGAGCCCGTAGGCGGCGTCTCCCCGGCGCAGGGTGGGCTGACCTCCCTGGAAGGACTCGGCGGCGACGGCCTCCTGAATGGTGACCAGGGCGGGCAGCGGCCCGTACTCCACATCGATGGCCTCGGCCCCCAGCCGCGCGGCCTCGATGCTCTCGGCGAGCACCCAGCAGACCGCGTGGCCGTGGTACATGACCTCGCTCGGGAAGAGCGGCTCGTCGTGCTTGACCCCCGCGTCGTTCACGCCGGGCACGTCGTCGGCGGTGAGGACCCGCACCACGCCGGGCACGGTGAGGGCGGGCGCGACGTTCAGCCGCGTCACCCGCGCGTGGGCGTGGGGGGCCTGGAGCGGCCACGCGTGGAGGAGGTTCTGGAGCCGCACCCCCAGGTCGTCGGTATACAGCGCGTACCCCGTGACGTGCGCTTCGGCACTCTCGTGGGGAATGGCCTCACCCACGGCGCCCACTGGGGGCCGTTCATGCAGGCTGGTCATCCGGTCACCTCCTGGGCGGTCTTCTCGAAGTAGAACTTCAGCAGGGCCTGTTCCAGCATCGCCGCGCGGTAGGGGGCGCTGGCGCGGTGGTCGCCAAGCGGCGTGCCTTCCCCCCGCAGCACGCGGGCGGCCTCGCGCACCGTCCGCTCGTTCCAGGGATTGCCGGTCAGCGCCTCCTCCGCCCCGCGCGCCCGCAATGGGGTCGCCGCCACGCCGCCCAGCCCGATGCGGACCGTTCTCACCACGTCGCCGTCGAGATCCAGGGCGATGGCGACCGCCACGGAGGAGATGTCGTCGAAGCGGCGCTTGGCGATCTTGTAAAAGCCGGTGACGGGGGCGAGGGGCAGCGGAAGCCGCACCGCGCGGATGAGTTCGCCGGGCTGGCGCTGCGTCTGCCGGTAGCCGGTGAAGTAGGCCGAGAGCGGCACCTCGCGTTCGCCCGCCCGGGAGGCCAGCACCACCCGCGCGTCCAGGGCGAGCAGCACGGGCAGGCTGTCCCCGATGGGGCTGGCGGTGCCCAGGTTGCCCCCCAGCGTGGCGCTGTTGCGAATCAGGCGCGAGGCGAAGAGGGGGAAGAGTTCCCCGAGCAGCGGCACCCGGCCCGAGAGCCGCCGCTCGACCTCCGAGAGGCTGAGCGCCGCGCCGATCTCCACGTGGCCCCCCTGCCACGCCAGGGTGCGCAGTTCCGGCAGCCCGTCGAGCGCGACCGTGACGGCGGCGCGTGAGTGGCGCAGATTCACGTCCACCGCCCAGTCGGTGCCGCCCGCCAGAAGCACGGCCCCGGGGTGCGCGGCGAGCAGGTCGAGCGCCTCCGCGAGCGTCGTGGGGCGCCAGAACTCGCCGCCGGGGGTGGTCAGGTGGGTGGCCCGCGGAACGGGGGCGGGCCGCTCGCGGCGGCGGGCGAAGGCGTCGCCTTGCGCCGGGCCGCCCAGCGCGAGCGCCGCGTCCTGAATCGGGCGGTAGCCGGTGCAGCGGCAGAGGTTGCCGCTCAGGGCGTGGATGTCGAAATCCGTGGCGGGCCGGTCCTCGCGGTAGTACTCGGCGGCCATGCTCACCACGAACCCGGGGGTGCAGTAGCCGCACTGCGATCCACCGCGCACGGCGAGTTCGCGCTGCACCGGGTGGAGGTTGCCCGGCGTCCCCAGGCCCTCGGCGGTGACGACCTCCTGCCCGTTCAGGGCCGCGAGCAGGACGAGGCAACTGTTCACCGACTCCAGCCGGGTGCCGCCGTCCTCGGCGGGACGGGCGACCAGGACGGCGCAGGCGCCACACTCGCCCTCCGCGCAGCCCTCCTTGCTGCCGGTCAGGCCCTGGTCACGCAGCCAGTTCAGCAGCGTGGTGTGGGGCTGGGCTCCGCGCGCCTCGCGGGGCACGCCGTTCACCGTCAGGGTGATGCTGTCCATGCTGGCTCCTTTCCTCCGGCGGTGAGTCGCCAAAAAGGCGTCCGCCTCGTGTCTGACACACGCCGACCGGGAGGGGTCAAGCGCATGGTTGACGCACGAGGCGGACCGCTGGTTATCCATGCAGAACAGTGGTCTGGGTTGTGACTACCCGGCCATAGTACTAAGACGCCTAATTGTTTGCAAGGGGTTTGGAGGGTGGAGTGGACACATGGGCCAGCAGCAAGTGGGCCAGCGCCCAAGGCGCTACCACCACGTCACCCCCTCGGGCAGCGCTGTGACCGTCCTGCGTGACGGGTAAGTTGACTGTCCTAGAGTCTGGGGAACAGGCGATCCAAGTTGAGCCGTGGACGTCTGCGGCGAGAATGAGAGATGGCGCGACGAGGGTACCCGAGTGAGGTGGATGATGAGACATATCCCTCCTTGCTGCCCCACTGGGCGCTGAGTCCTGAGGATGCGCCGCAGCGGAAGTATCCGTTGCGAGACGTGCTGAACGCACTCTTGTGGATCAGTCGAACGGGGGCACAGTGGGAGTATCTGCCGAACGACTTTGCCCCGCCCGAGATCGTACGATCCCAGGCGCAACGATGGTTTGCCGCTCAATGCCTCGAGAACGCTGTCCATGACTTGCGGCTCTTCACCCGGGCGCGCAGCAGTTCGGAGATGTCGTTCGCAGCGGTCTTCTTGGGGCGCGGACAATCTGTCGCAGCCCCTTCCAGGTGACGGGCGAGGGGCACGTTCCCGGCACGGCGCTGCGTGCTGGACCCTGCGCCGGGTCGCGGCGCTCAGGTGAGGGCCACACCTAGAGGCTGGATAGAAGGCAATCCAAGTTGAAGGCGCGGACTCTGGGGCTAGCAGAATGAGGAATGGTCCGGCAAGGCTATCCGAGTGACGTGGACGACGAGACGTACCATTTCCTGCTGCCCTATC
>NZ_PNOR01000073.1 GCF_002869765.1 Deinococcus planocerae
GGTTGGAACGGCCAGGAACTCATCTGCCAGAATGCGGACGCGCTCCCCCAGAATCTGTGACGTAGACACTCCCAGATTTTCTCGGCTGGGAGCGCTTCCCCGTCGTTATGCAGGTGCAACTCCTGAGCAAAGCGCAGCATGGCTCCTGGAGCACGCTCATGATTGTTGGAGAAGAAGATGACCCTCGGCATAGCTACACCCGCGCGCTGATACGCGCCCATATCCAGCAGAGCTTACGGGTCGCCTTGCACGGGTTTGAACGCTGGATTGCCGGTTCCACACCGGGCGTTCCGGCCATCAGCCCGTACCTGCTCAGGTATTACGACGAGGGCTTCGATATGGAGCCTGGCACCCTGCAACGGTTGTTGCGAGACCGACCCGACGTGTTGTACTGGATCCAGCCTTCGACCCAGGGGCACGACCTACCGCAGGTGGAGACACTTGTGCGGGCGGGCATCCGGGTCGTTCTGGATACCCGTGAATGGGAACCTAGCGCTTACCTTGGATACGCCGGATGGGCCGCTGATGTCACTATTCAGCGTTGAACACGGTCCGGTGAGGGCACCCTGACATGAGGCTGCTACAGAAGCGACGTTGAAATTGCCTTCTTTGTTCTCGGCCAGGCCCCTGTTCCTGCTTTGAGCACCTTCGACCCTGACCGAGGGTTCCGGTATCTGCCCTCACGCCTGGCGGCGTGGGGGGTGGGCATGGGCCAGCTCAAGCACAACCAGGATGTCCCGCACCACTACGCCGAGCGTGTCCGGACGTGTTACGGCCCTCACGCAGCCTACGTCAGCATCACCCTGCGCCGCCACACCGCCAGCCTGCGGGTCACCGACGAAGCTGGTGAACCGATTGAGCCGCGTGACGACGCTTCTTTCGAGGACCTGTTGGTCCTGCTCGACGACGCCCTGGCTTGGGGGGGTCCGGGACACTTCACCCTGGTAGGCCGTCCGACGCCCGCCCCCCTGTCCCCGTCCCCACCCGAGGGCAGCCACCTCCTCCTGCCCTGGTGAGGCTCACAGCAGGTCGCGGGCGGGGACCTTCCCGTGGTGCCGCCACAACACCTGCACCTGGAACAGCAGGAGCGTGACGATGACCCGGCCCGGCGCGAAGAGGAGGGGGGCGTCCAGTGTCGGACGGGGCCGGACGAGCAACGTGAGCGGGCCAAGCACCAGCGCCCGGCGGTGCCGCCAGCGGAGCCGCACTTCCCGCCCGAACACCCGCCACCGCGTCGGGCCTTCCACATCCGAGAGCCAGAGAATCACGTGCGGGACCGACTTCCGGACCATCACCCGCTGCCGGTCCAACCAGAGCATAATCAGCACCAGTGGCCACAGGAAGACGGAGGTCAGCACCAGCAGGAGGAGGCGCTTGTTCTCGCGCCAGTCGATGCGGGCCCGGTGGAAGCTCGCCGCCAGGATCGCGGCGACCAGCCCTCCTGCCAGCAAGTACCACGACGACCCGTCCACGCCGACAGCGTGGCGCCAGGCCAAGACGGCCAAACGGGTTACGCCTTACAATCTCAGCGTTCAACCTGACCTGCGGGCAAGATCAGCGAGGAGATGTCGATCTCGACCGACGACTGGCACGTGGGACGCCCGTACCACCACATTGACATCCATGCCGAGCCGTCGGCGTCTGCGTCAGTTCGTACAACTGGGCGGCCCGGCCCTGGAAGCGTGCGTGCGCCGTCAGCTGTTGCAGGGCCTTGAGCCCGAGCTGCCGCACCCGCTCGCGGGGGATGTTCCACCGCCCCGCCGTGACCTCCAGGGGCTCACGGTGGGCATGGAACGCCGTCAAGGCTTCCCACCCTCGTGGGTCGCTCACCCCCGCCACGGCCGCAGCTTCGATAGGGGAGAGGCCCATTGGGGAAGACCTCCCCCTGGGGCAACTCGTCGGTCCGTCGCCCGTCCAGGACCTCGACCCAGGCCTGCGGCAGGCGGGCAGCCGCCAGACGGCCTCCGTGTGTTGAGCCGTGGACTTCGTGCTCCCTCAACGTGTGCTCCTGGGTGCCACACTACCCCGTGCCCGTCACCATCGAGAACCTGACGCCGGACTTCCTGGCCTTCTGGCAACAAGCGCAGGGACGCCCCTTGCCCGAGCAGGAACAGTTGTGGCACGAGCTGTACCAGGCTCGGCACCCGGACGTGTTCGAGGTCTACCAGGACTACGGCGGCCGTCTGGACCGTGACGACCGGCTGGCCGCCGCCCTCGTCTGCTTCCCCGCCCATCTCTCCACGCTCGAACCTCTGATTCACCAGGCCCCTGAACTGGTCACCCGGACCGCCGAGGCCACCCGGCAGGTGTTCGGCGCCGCTCCTGCCGAGCTGCCCTTCGTCCTGATGGTCGGATTCTTCCAGTCCAATGGTTGGGCGGACCTCCTGCACGGTCGGCAGACCGCCTTCTTCGCCCTGGAGCAGTTCACCACCCCGCAGGCCCTGGAGATCACGGTGGCCCACGAGACCGCTCACGTCCTGCACCTGGGGGAGGACCCCGCGCGGTGGCACGAGCACGACGTCGGCGAGAAGCTGTTCAAGGAAGGGCTCGCCATCTGTGCCTCGGAGCAGGTGGTGCCGGGCCTGACCGCCGGGGAGTACCTGTGGTTCGGGCCGGGCTTTGAGGACTGGGTGGCGCGCTGCATGGAACGCTGGGCAGAGTTGCGCGAGGAGCTGCTGCGTGGCCTCGACCAGCAGGACGAGGCCACGGCTGACCGCCACTTCACCTACTTTCCTGATCAGTTAGGCGAGCAGGGCGAGCGGCCGACCCGGGCGGGCTACTTCGTCGGGTATCAGGTGGTCTCGCACCTCACCCGGCGGCACAGCCTGGGGGAGTTGGCGAACTGGTCACCGACCGAGGCGAAGGAGGCAGTCCGACAAGTGCTGACAACACTGCCCACACTGAACCGCTGACGACGGGTCCACCCCGCCTCAATTCAACTGTTGCTCCTGAAGCTGCTGGGCCAGCCGCTCCAGCAGCGGCGGGACGTGCCCGACTTCCCGGACAAAGAGCGTGCGGCTCTCCCAGCACGCCGTCCGCGCCGCGCTGATCCCGCCGACGTGGGCGGTGGCCCGGATCAGGAAATCGTGCAGGCCCTCGTCGAGGGGATCGACCTCGATCAGCCGTTGGGCGAGCTTGACGCACTTGGCGTAGTCGCCCTGGCTGTACCAGGTGTCCATCGTCTCCAGCCCCACCCGGACGATCCAGCGGCTCATGCGCTCACGCTCCGTCTCCACCCATTCGCTCTCCGAACCCTGTAGAAAATCCTTGACATTGAACTTGGCGGTGAGCATGACATCTGGCTCCATATTCAGCAAGGCATCCCGCACCTGTTGCAAGTCCCACGTCAGGTGGGTCCCCTCACACTGCACCCGGTACACCTGCCCGGCAGGGTCGTAGGGGACGGAGAGCCTGGGCACCAGGCGCTTGAGTTCCAACCGCACCTGGTGGATGTAGTTCTTCGCCCGGACGGGAAGGACGTCCGCGAAGACCTCCGTTTGCAACGTTAAAAGCGTACTCTCGCCGTGCTGGAGCAGGTAAGCAAGGACCTCGACTGACTTCCTCATCTGGAGCCGCACCCGCTGGCCGTTCACGAGGATCGCCGGGGGACCCAGGGTCACCAGCGTCACCTCGGCGACCTGCACCGTTTGCTCTGAAGGAGCGCACAGGACCCGCTCGTACTCGTGCTTACCGAGCGCGTCGAGCAGATGGCGGACCTGTGGCAGGGCGCGCAGTTCGAGGCCCAGGTGCTGCTGACCTCCCAACCCGACGTGGGCGTCCGCCGCTTCACGTAAAGCTTGCCGGGCGGCTTCGGGAGAGCCGAGGCGACTGTGGGCTTCTGCCAGATGCAGGAGGACCCACACCTCCTCACGGGCACAACCGCTGCTCTGGAAATACTTCAGGGCCGTCCTCAGCCGTTTCAACCCGGCGGCGTCCGCCCGGTGAATCAGCGCCGACCCGGGCGCCAGTCGAGGTACGCCTGGGCCCGGGGCGTCTTCACCAGGGCCTTCGCCCTCGCCAGACTGCCACGCTCCGTCGCCTCGTCGCCCGCGGCCATGGCGAGCACGGACAGCCCCAGTTGGGCACATCGCTCGGTCTCAGGTTGTTGCTGCTCGCGGGCGAGGTGGACGGCCCACCCAAACGCTTCGCGGGCCTTATCCCCCTGGCCCCGGGCCCGGAATCACATGCCCCAGAAGTAGGGGAGGGGAGAAGGGCCGAGGTCAGCGGGGACACCGTGGCGTGCCGCTGCGCCGCGTTCAGATGCCCCTGGGCGTCCTCATACTTTCCGAGATACGTGGCACTACTGGTGGCCTGCGCCTGGCGCAAGTAGACCTGTCGGGTGGTGTGGGCGTGTCCTTCGGCAAAGTGGAGGTAGGCCTCCGCCTTCACGTCGCTGTCCTGGTGGGCAGCCACCAGCACGATGGCGTGGGCCACCACCAACTGGCCGGCTGGGTCAGCACCCACCGCGTCCCCCAACGCCTCATCGGGGCCCTGGTACCGAAAACATCTGGGATTAGACCTCCTGCAAAAGTGGGTTCTCGGGCCGCTCTGCCTCTCCACTTTCGCTGCTTGCAAGGAGGAATCCGGGCACGGGTTCGAGAGGCGGAGAGACTTTTTGCAGGAGGTCTATCAGAGTCGGTATGCTGAGACTCGCTATGCGCCAACTTCCCGAATTAAGACAACAATTTATTCAGGCCAACAATCTTCTTGGCGCAGAGACTCTTTCGGAGCGGCCTCTCGTCGGTGCGGGTGGCGACACTTATTTTACCGTCTCGACCGCTGCTGTCCATATTGACCTCTTCGATCAAATCGGCCATATCGGATGTCGTAGCTTCGCCGGTGTGCAACGGACGTTCAGTATGGATAAATATCAGGGCGCAGGGAAGTATCCACTTGCAAATCCGCTAGAGCTAATGGCTTCGACATTTTTATTTAACGAAAGATATGCAGCAGATTGTCTTGCCCCTACACTTAGAACCGCTTTGGATGTTTTTAGAATGGACATTCGAGACATTTGGTTTCGGGTGAGCGGGCGCAACGGTATTCCAAGTGTACTTCAGTTGGCAGGGGTGGCCCAAGATCATGTCGTCATTTCGGATCGTCTGAAGCCGCTCAGTCTCGGAAGCAGCCGCCCAGGCGGAGAGTATATTTTCCTGTACGCACGATATCGGCACGGACTCGTATCGTTAGGTGCCTTCGGCCTCATTGAATATGAGCAGCGCTTTTCTATGGATAGCGCGTTATTTTTGGATCGAGTTCAATTCATTAATGAGGCGGCATCTTCTCCATTTGAGTCAACACTTTTTCTCAACACCATGCCAGCCGTACGGCTTGTGCTCGGGGCATCCTTCAAAGATGAACAATTAAGATTGTGGGCCGTGAGCATCCGGTGTTTGGTGGCATTAATCGGTGACGGCGGTCAAATCGGCCACCGTGGATCTGGCCATGTCATCAAGAACATGGTCCGTTCCATCGCTTATACGCTTGCAGGGGCAGCACTTCCTCCGCACCAAGTAGAACACTTGACCCGTGCCGCTGTACAGGATCTCCTCCTGCTCGGAATGGACCTCACGACTCATACGGGCAGGATTTGTGAACAACTCTCCGAATGGATTGCGACTTACAGCATCAGAATTCGTCGCGAGCTGCAGCAATCAATGCATCGTATTCTTTTACCCCATCTCTCGCCGGAGGAAGAGCAGACCTTGCTGAGCGAGCGTGGTTTACGGATCGATTGGATTCGGGGGCTGCGAGAACAGGCGGGTTTGCCTGTTCATCATGCGGACCACTCATCATCCCTGCGAAATGCCGCTTATCCATTCGAGGCCGAGCCGCCCGTTCCGGTCGACATCCTGCGGTAACGCTTCAAACCGGGGTGGTCGTTCTGGTGTCATCCAAGCACAGGCCGTAGAGTTGTAATGCTTCTTCATAAAACAGCTTGGTTTGGTACATGCGAATCTTACCAAGCCGGTACATTTGCATAAATTCTTCACGGGTGACGTACCGCAGTTCGATGACCTCTTCTGGACGTGCAATCCCCTGTTCCACATCCGGAAGGACGCGTGCCAACCAGGCCATCCAAATGATGTTAACGCCGTCAGGAAATCGTCCCAGATGTGCATTAATGAACCTGACGGCCTCAACCCGTAAGCCCGTTTCCTCAAAAGCCTCACGGATCGCGGCATCCTGGGGATTCTCGTGTGGTTCCACTCGCCCCGACGGTATGTGCCATGTCCCAGATTTACCTTGTTGTGCAGGGTTGCCACGTTCGTGAACGAGCAGGATATCGTAGTGTTCGTTCAGGATGACGACTCCGGCACCTCGCAACTCAACCGGCACATGTGTCTTCTCATCATGTTGCACGGGAAGTCTCCTCTATCGCCGACGGCGTGTCTGACGAGGATGTGGAACTGGGAGAGGCCTGGTTCCTGTGCAAGCTACCACTGTAGCTGACGCGAAGGAAATTAAGGGCATCTCTAGCGCGTTCATGGGCAAGTTCGGCGCTGTAGGCACACGTCCGCACGGCTGCGAGCCGATCACCAGACTGTTCTGCTGGCCGCACCTGGTCACCGGGAGTGAAAAATACTTCTACGGCCAGGACACCAGGCTGAAGCAGAGCCTCGTCCACACCCTCAAAAGCTTCGATCACCCCGTGCTTTTCGGCACTAAGGTAGCGAATCACCGAGTGCATTTCGGCCTCGTCGGGCAGGCTTGCCAGCAATGCTGGCTCCACCGGACCGCACACAATCCACTGGGCGGTCAAGGCGGGTAAATCCACGCCGTAGGACGTCGCCAGCAGCTCGGGGATGTAATCCCCACCCATACGCAGGTGCGTCTCAATGAGGTGAATGTCATCTCCATGGATCATTACCTCACTGTGCGTCGGTCCGTCACGTACACCAAGGGCCGTCAGGCAACGGCAAACGAAAACGGCCAGACGCTCAGCGTCTGTTTTGGAAAGACCGGCGGGAATCTGATGACCCGTCTCGACAAAGGTTATTTGATCCTTGAACTTACGGGTCAATCCGACAATTTTATGAATGCCGCGCGACGAGAAACACTCGACGCTGAATTCCTCTCCGGGCAACCAGGCTTCAACTCAGGAGTTGCACCTCGCATAGCGCAGTGAATAGCCGTGCTGGCGGAGAAATTCCGAGTTTCTGCTGAACGTCAGGAGCAGGCGGTTCAAATGAACGTCTGGCATGACCGTCATCAGTGCCAGAGC
>NZ_PNOR01000074.1 GCF_002869765.1 Deinococcus planocerae
GTCCTTGTAGGCGTGTCCTCGCTTGGGGTGTGGGGGCAGCAGTGGGCGAAGTTGAGCCCACTGCTGCTCGGTTAAATCTGTCCGTCCCATCCCCCCATCCTCCCAAATTCACCCAGACAGACCCTAGAACCGGACAGCAGTTCCTCGACCGCCTCCGCCAAAACCCCCCGAACCTCTACGTAGACGGCGCGCGGGTCGAGGACCCCACCACCCACCCCGCCACCCGCAACATCGCCCACTCGCTCGCCGGGCTGTACGACCTCCAACACGACCCCCGCCTCCGCGACGTGCTGACGTACGAGGAGAACGGCGAGCGGTACGCGACCTCCTTCATGGTGCCGCGCACGAAGGACGACCTGCGCAAGATCGGGGAGGCGCACCGCCTCCGCGCGAACTACTCGCTGGGCACGCTGGGCCGCGCGCCCGACTACATGAACACGAACGTCATGGCCGCCGGAATGGCGAGCGACTACTTCGACCAGTGTGAGCACAGCGGGGAGAAGGGCTCGGGTCGCAACTTCAGCGAGAACATGCGCCGCTTTTACGAGTACGTGCGCGACCACGACCTGTGCCTCACCCACGCGCTGACCAACCCGCAGGTCAACCGCAGCAAGCAGGCATCCGAGTTGCCTGACCCCTACATCGCCATGGGGATCGTCGAGGAGACGGAGGCGGGCGTCATCGTGCGTGGCGCCCGGATGCTCGCCACCCTGCCCATCGCCGACGAAATCCTGATCTTCCCCTCCACGGTCATCAAGGAGAATGGCGACAAGAGCCGCTACGCGATGGGCTTCGGCCTGCCCACCAACGCGCCCGGCCTCTATTTCCAGTGCCGCGAGCCCTTCGACCTGGGGCGCGACGTAGAGGACCATCCCCTGTCGAGCCGCTTCGACGAGCAGGATGCCTTCGTGATCTTCGACGACGTGCTCGTGCCCTGGGAGCGTGTCTTCCTGATGTACGACCTGACGCTCGCCAATCAGGCGTACTCGAAGACCGACGCCGTGCTCCACATGGCCTACCAGGTGGTGAACCAGAAAGTCTCCAAGACCGAGGCGTTCCTGGGCATCGCGCAGAGCATCGTGGACACGGTGGGCAGCGGACAGTTCCAGCACGTGCAGCAGAAGGTCTCGGAGATCATCATCACGCTGGAGATTATGAAAGCCCTTCAGGTGGCGGCGGTGGAAGGCGCCCAACTCAACGGGTACGGCGTGATGACCCCCGCCCGCGGACCGCTCGACGCCGCGCGCAACTACTACCCCAGCATCTATCCGCGCCTGAACGAGATCATCCAGCTTCTCGGCGCGTCGGGGATCATCATGATGCCGGGCAAGGCGGACCGCGAGGGGCCGCTCGGGGGATTCATCGAGAAGCACCTCCAGGCGACGAACGCGAGCGCGGAGGACCGCCTGAAACTCTTCCGGCTGGCCTGGGACCTGACGCTCTCGGCCTTCGGCGCGAGGCAGAACCTCTACGAGAAGCACTTCTTCGGCGATCCCATCCGGATGTACAGCGCCCTGTACGAGGTGTACGACAAGCGGCCATACGTGGAGCGCATCCGGCAGTTCCTGCACCAGCGGCAGCCGGTCGCCGCCAACTGAGGTTCCCGCCATGCAACCGAACACCATCCGCATCGCCCACGGCGTTTTCTACGTCACCGACCTTGCGCGGTCCCGGCGCTTCTACGTGGACCTGCTCGGCCTGAACGTCCTGCACGAGACCGAGGGTGCCCTGTACCTGCGCGCCAACGAGGACCGCGAGTGGACGCTCAAGCTCGAACTCGCCCCCGAGGCGGGCGTCAAGCACCTCGCCTATCGGGTGGGAACGACCGCCGACCTCGACGCCCTTGTGCAGTTCCTCGACGGGCAGGGCATCCCGCACCGCTGGGAGATGGAGGTGGACCGTCCCCGTCTGCTGCGCTTTCAGGACCCCTACGGCGTTCCCGTCGCGTTCTACGCGGAGTCGGTCAAGCACCCCTGGCTGCTTCAGGACTACCACCTGCACCGGGGCGCGGGCCTGCAACGCATCGACCACATCAACGTGATGACGCCGGACGTGGAAGGCGTGATGCGCTGGTATATGGATCACCTGGGCTTCCGCCTGAGTGAGTACACGGAAGACGAGCACGGCAAGATCTGGGCCGCCTGGATTCAGCGCCGGGGCAGCGTACACGACCTCGCGCTTACCAACGGCACGGGGCCGAGGTTGCACCACTTCGCCTACTGGATGCCCGACATGCAGAGCATCATCCGTGCCTGCGACATCCTGGCGGGTGCCCGGATGCCGGAGCACATCGAGCGCGGCCCCGGTCGGCACGGCATCTCCAATGCGTTCTTCCTCTACATCCGCGACCCCGACGGGCACCGCATCGAGCTATACACCAGCGACTACGTGACGGTGGACCCCGACTTCGAGCCGATCCGCTGGTCCCTGAACGACCCCCGGCGGCAGACCCTCTGGGGCGCCAGGACGCCGAGGAGCTGGTTCGAGGAGGGCTCGCTGCTGGAAGCCTTCGACGGCGGCTGGGTGACCCCGCAGGAGGGCGAGTTGCGGGGGCTGCCGGTGCATGTGATTTAGGTGGAGGGCGACCCCTCCCCCGCTTCGCGGGGACCTCCCCTTAAAAGGGAGGCAAGGGTCAAACCTGGCTCCCCTCTAAGGGGAGCTGTCCGCGCAGCGGACTGAGGGGTCCGCCCGTGACCTCACCACTCCTCACCCAGAAAGGCCCGACCATGAAAACCGCCCGTTTCCTCTCCCGCGGACGCCTGCACCAGGGCACCCTGAAAAATGACCTGCTTATCGACGCGGCGGGCGAAGGCCATCACCCCGACGACGTGCAATTCCTGCTTCCCGTCACCCCCGGCAAGGTCATCGCCCTCGCCCTGAACTACGCTGACCACGTGGCGGAGCTGGGCTTCAAGACGCCCGAGGAACCCGTGATGTTCCTCAAGCCGAACACCAGCCTTCTCCCCCACCGGGGAACCGTGGAGTACCCGCGCGGCGCGCAGTTCATGCACTACGAGGTCGAACTCGGCATCGTGATCGGGCGCAACGCCCGGCGGGTGAAGGCGAAGGACGCGGCGGACTACATCGGCGGGTACACCATCGCCAACGATCTGGTCGTGCGCGATTACGTCTCGAACTACTACCGCCCCCCCATGCGGGCGAAAGGCTGGGACACCTTCGGACCGCTCGGGCCGTACCTGGTCAGCGCCGACGAGGTGCCCGACCCGTACAACCTCGGGCTGCGGGCGTACGTGAACGGGGAACTGCGGCAGGAAGGCTCCACCCGCGACATGATCCTCAAGGGTCCCGAGCTGATCGAGTTCATGTCCCGCTTCATGACGCTGGAGGCCGGGGACGTGATCCTCACCGGCACCCCCAAGGGCGTCTCGCACGTCCACCCGGGCGACGTGATGCGCATGGAGATCGACGGGTTAGGCGCCCTGGAGAACGACGTGCAGTGGGAGACGGACGCCGCCGAGCCCCTCATCGCCCAGGAAGGCGTGCGACAGTAGGCCCCGGAGGTTTCCCCTTGCCGCACGTCATCATCGAATACACCGACAACCTCAAGGGCGAGACGGACATTCCCACGCTGCTGGAGGACATCCATCGGGTGCTGATCGGTCACGCGGAAGTGTTTCCTGTCGGCGGCATCCGCTCGCGCGCCGTCGCCCTGCACGACTACCGGGTCGCGGACGGGCGGGAGGACGACGCCTTCGTCCACGTCACCCTCAAGATCGGCGCGGGCCGCAGCGACGAGGTGAAGAAACAGGTCGGCGACGAGCTGTTCGGCGTGATCAAGGCGCACTTCGCGGAGCTGTTCGCGCGGCGGTACCTCGCCCTCTCGATGGAACTCCAGGAGTTCAGCGAGGCGGGCACGTACAAGCACAACAACATCCACGCCCGTTTTAAGAAGTAGGGCGGGAAGATCAAGGGACCGAATGCTGACCGACACCCAACTCCAAGACGCCGCCGCCCGCCTGAACGAGGCGGAGAAGACCCGGCGGCAGATTCGCCAACTTTCCCTGGAATACCCGGACATCACCATCGACGACGCCTACCGCATCCAGCGCGCGTGGGTAGACCTGAAGCTGGGTGAGGGCCGCACCCTCTACGGGCACAAGATCGGCCTGACCTCCCGCGCCATGCAGATGTCCTCGAACATCACCGAGCCCGACTACGGCGCGCTTCTCGACGACATGGTGTTTCCGGAAGGCTCCGAGATTCCCACCTCGCGCTTCATCGTCCCGAAGGTGGAGGTCGAACTCGCCTTCCTGCTGGAGCGGGACCTGAGCGGGCCGAACTGCACGGTCTTCGACGTGCTTGGGGCGTCCAGTTACGTGGTGCCCGCCATCGAGATCATCGACGCGCGCATCGAGCGCATCGACCGGGAGAGCGGCGTGACCCGCAAGGTGTTCGACACCATCAGCGACAACGCGGCGAACGCGGGCATCATCCTGGGGGGGCGTCCCGTGCGGCCTCACGACGTGGACCTGCGCTGGGTCGGCGCGCTGCTGTACCGGAACGGCGTGATCGAGGAGACGGGTGTGGCGGCGGGGGTCCTGAACCACCCGGCGACCGGCGTGGCGTGGCTGGCGAACAAACTCTGGCCGCACGGCGTGACGCTCAGAGCGGGGCAGGTCATCCTGGCAGGGTCGTTCACGCGGCCCGTCGACGCGCAGCCCGGCGACACCTTCCACGCGGACTACGGCCCCCTGGGCGGCGTGGCCTTCCGGTTCGCCCCATGAGCGAGATCGCCAACCCCTTCCTGCGGGCCCTGCGCGCGCGTGAACTCCAGGTGGGCCTCTGGCTGGCCCTGGCCGACCCCTACTGCGCGGAGGTGTGCGCGGGGGCGGGTTTCGACTGGCTCCTCATCGACGGCGAGCACGCCCCGAACGACGTGCGCTCCACGTTGAGCCAGCTTCAGGCGGTCGCACCCCATCCCGTCGCGCCCATCGTCCGCCCGGTGGTCGGGGAGACGTGGCTGATCAAGCAATACCTCGACCTGGGTGTCCAGACGCTGCTCGTTCCGATGGTGGAGACGGCGGAGCAGGCCCGCGCGCTCGTGGCGGCGACCCGCTACCCTCCTCGCGGCGTGCGGGGCGTCGGCAGCGCCCTGGCCCGCGCCTCACGCTGGAACCGCGTCCCCGACTACCTGCACCGCGCCGACGACGAAATCTGCCTGCTCGTGCAGGTCGAGAGCCGCCGCGGCCTGGAGAATCTGGAGGAGATCGCCGCCGTGGAGGGGGTGGAGGGCGTGTTCATCGGGCCCGCCGACCTGAGCGCCAGCCTGGGGCATCTGGGCAGGCCGGGCCACCAGGAGGTCCAGGACGCCATCGGGCGGGCGATTGCGACCATCGTCGCCTCTGGCAAGGCGGCGGGCATCCTGTCGAGCGACGAGGCGCAGGCGCGGGGGTACATCGCCCAGGGCTGCACCTTCGTGGCGGTGGGGGTGGACGTGAGCCTGCTCGCCCGCGCCACCGGGGACCTCGCGGCGCGCTTCGGACGGGGGGGGCGGACCTCCTCCGGGTCGGGGGGCGTCTACTGAGGAACGGGCGGGGGCCCGGAGTGGGGTCACGCTCCGCCGCGCCCAGGTCCTCCAGTCGCCGGGCCAGCTTCGGCCCGCCCGCCACGTTCAGCGGGCAGACAGACCCACGGTAAAGGACCCGGGCTCCCGGGCTCTGGCCCGCTCACCCCGGGCCGCCCAGGATCGCGACGACGTAGGCGACGTACAGGGCGAGGAGCACCACACCCCGCCCGCGCCCGATCCAGCCCGCGCGGGTGGGCCACGTCACCGCGACGGTGAGCAGGCCGAAGAGCAGCCCCACCGCGACGGTGCGCCAGTCGAGCGCGATGGGGGTGATCAGAGCCGCCACGCTCACGATGAAGAGGGTGTTGAAGATGTTGCTCCCGAGGATGGTGCCCAGGCCCAGATCGGCGTGCCCGCGCCACTTGGCGATCAGGGTGGTGGCGAGCTCGGGGGTGCTCGTCGCCAGCGCCACCACGGTCGCTCCCACGACGAACTTGTCGAGCTCCCAGGCCGCGGCGAGGCCCTGCGCCCCCACCACGATCAATCGGCCCGCCAGGACGAGCAGCGCCAGACCGAGCAGGCTCAGCCCCACGACCGGGCCGCGCCGCAGCGGGCCGCCCTCCTCGACTGCTCCCCGCTGACGCCGGGCCTCGCGCACCACGGCGGCGAGCCACGCGGCGAAGAGGGCCAGGAAGAGCCCCGCGTCGAGGCGCGAGACCTCCCCGTCGAGCACGACCGCGAGGGTCAGCAGCGGCGTGAGCAGGGCGACCGGGAAGTCCCGCCGCACGCTGTCACGCGGGGCCGCCATCCCGGAGAGCAGCAGGGCGGCGCCCAGGATCAGCCCGACGTTGGCGACGTTCGTGCCCACGGCGTCTCCCAGCGCGATGTCGGGCACGCCCGCCGCCCCGGCATTCACGGCGACCGCGAGTTCCGGGCTGGAGGTGGCGAAGGCCGCCACCGTCACGCCGATCAGGTGGGCGGGGACCCGGGCGAGCCGCGCCAGCCCGGTCGCGCCGCGCACGAACAGCTCGCCGCCGAGCACGGCGCACACCACGCCCAGCGCGAGCAGGAGGGCAGGGGACATGGCCCAGGAATACCACGTGGCGCCCCGAACGGAAGAGTTTGGCGGGGGTGAAGAGGGGGCCACCGTGTTCACATGTCGCGCCCGTACGCTGAGGGCACAACCGCGGGGGAGTAGCCGCCTGAGAGCAGGTGCGCGCGCCGTCAGTCCGAAAGCAACGCTTTCCGGCGCTTCGCAGCGAGGGCCAGACCCACAGAGGAGGTGTGACATGCGTCCGTCCACTCGGGTCTGGCCCCGGTTCCTGCGGCACTCGGCGTAACACGGCCACCACTGGGCACGGCCCCCGCGCCGTGGGGAGGGTTCCCCATGTTCCACGCCATTCTGGTTCCGGTCGACGGCTCGGGCACGGGCAACCGCGCCGCGAGCGGGGCCCTCGCGCTCGCCGGGCGGCTCGGCGCCCGCGTCACCTTCCTGCACGTGCC
>NZ_PNOR01000075.1 GCF_002869765.1 Deinococcus planocerae
TCAATCGGCTCAAGGATTTTCGGGCCATCGCCACCCGATACGAGAAGCGCGGACACCAGTTTTTAGCCGGTGTCCACGTCGCTTGCATCCTCCTCTGGCTCTGAAATTTCAGCCAGACAGACCCTAGCTGATCCAGGCGCATTCCTGTGCTCACCCTGCACACCCCACGCCTGACCCGCCGTGGCCGCCGCGCACAACCGCCGTCAACCCCGCCGCGCCTACAACCTCGCCGTCCTTCTGGAGGGGCGGGTGGTCGGCTGGCTGGGCTTCGGGCAGACTCCGGAACCCTCACCGCGCCGGTTCGAGTTCGGGTACGCCTTGCTGCCGTCCGTGTGGGGCCGAGGCTCCATGACGGAAACTTTGGAGGCCGCCCTGGCGTTCATGTTCGGCCCGCTGGGGGCGGACCTCGTTGTCGGGGCGTGCGAGACGGGCAACACGGCGTCCGTCCGGGTGATGGAGAGGGCCGGGATGCGTCTGGTTCACACCCGGAGCGAGGCAGAGGCGGGCGCGGCGCGCGAGGTCTGCCGCTTCGTCATGGACCGGCCAGCCTGGCAACTCGTTCGAGGCACCGGCCTCCCCTGAGCGGCGCAGGGGAAGCTCACCCGTTGGGCAGGTTCTGCCACGGCGAGGGAGGAGGGGGCAGACTCACCGCGACCGTCACCACCGTCCCCTCCGGCGTCTGCGGGTCGATGTTCAGCCAGTGGCTCACGAGCACGGGCGGATTGGGCTGCGGGTCGAGGGCCCGCACGAGCACCCGGCCCCGCGCGGGCACGAACACGCACCAGCCCTCCGGCGCGGCGGCGAAGGAGCGCACCGGCAGGACGCTCTGGAGGCTCAGGTCCTCGGGGGTGGCCCAGTACTCCACGAGCAGGCAGGCGTACTCGCGGCCCAGGTCGTGGGCGCCGAGGTCGAACCCGATCTCCACCGCGTCGGGCAGGCCGGGAATCAGGTTCGTCCACCCCGGAACCACGAGGCGCCCGCTGTGAAGGCTCTTGAAGTGCCCGGGAGGCTCGGTCATGGAGAGCGGCCTTCCTCCTCCGGTCGTCCGCCGCGCGGCAGAGTCCGCACCAGAACGAACCCGACCGCGAGGAACAGCGGCGGCGTGAGGTTCACGGTGGTCTCGGCGTCCTTCTCGGGCGTCAGGGCGTTTTGCCCGCGGGAGGTGATCATGCGCCCAGCGTACCCGCTCGGCCCGAATACCAGCGCCCGCCTCCCCCCGGCACACCCCTAGGACACCCACGTTTCTTGAGTCCGGTCATGTTAACCTGGAGGGTGGAGGCCGGGTGCTCACGTGTCCGGCGACAACAAACCTATGGATTACTACGAACTGCTGGGCGTCGCCAAGTCGGCGAGCGCCGACGAGATCAAGAGCGCGTACCGCAAGCTGGCCCTCAAGTACCACCCCGACCGCAACAAGGAGGAGGGGGCCGCCGAGCAGTTCGCGCGCATCAACGAGGCCTACGCGGTCCTGAGCGACCCCGAAAAGCGCGCCCATTACGACCGCTTCGGCAGCGCGCCCGGTAACGGGATGCCGGGCGGCGACCCCTTCGGCGGGATGGGCGGGGCGGGCTTCGACCCGATGGACATCTTCGAGCAGCTCTTCGGCGGACTCGGGGGCGGTCGCGGGGGCCGACGGGGTCCGGCGCGCGGGGACGACATCGAGACCGAGGCGCGCGTGACCCTGCTCCAGGCCCGCGCGGGCGAGGAGATCGAGGTCGAGGTGGATCGCCTGACGGGCTGCGAGCACTGCCACGGCAGCCGCACCGAGCCCGGCGGCAAGCCCCCCAAGACCTGCTCGACCTGCGGCGGGGTGGGGGCAGTTCGCGCGCAGGCCCGCACGATCTTCGGGGTGGTCGAGACCCAGCAGCCCTGCCCGACCTGCCGCGGCGAGGGCCAGCTTATCCAGGACCCCTGCACGGTCTGCAAGGGCCGGGGCCGCACGCTGGGGGCCGAGACGGTGAAGGTCAAGCTCCCGCGCGGCATCGACGAGGGCTACCGCATCCGGGTGGCGGGCAAGGGCAACGAGGGGCCGGGCGGCAACGGCGACCTCTACGTCCACATCGAAATGGAGCCCCACCCCGAGCTGCGCCGCGAGCAAGAACACCTGATCCACACCGCGAAGATCGGCTTCGCCAAGGCGGCGCTCGGCGGCGAGGTCACGGTGCCCACCCTCGACGGCCCGCAGACCGTGGAGGTCAAACCCGGGACCGGGCACGGCGAACTCCACCGCCTGCGCGGCCAGGGCCTCCCCCGATTGCAGGGGGCCGGGACGGGCGACCTGATCGTCGAGTACGAGATCACGGTCCCCAAGCCCGGCCAGCTCAGCGCCGAGGCGCGGGAAGCCCTGCACGCCTACGCCCGCGCGGTGGGCGACGAGGTGACCGAACAGCGCGAGGGCTTCCTGGGCAAGGTGGGCAAGATTTTCCGGGGCGAGTGAAGAGGCCGGGCGGTATGCTCGGCGGCATGAGAACGCTGCCGGGTCTGCTCGCCCTGACCTGGCTGACGGCCTGCACGCAGGATGCGGGTCAGTCAATTCAACTGCGGGTCGTCACCGATTACAGCTCCAAGACACAGGTCTGTGATTTTCTCGTTGGGTCCCTGTCTTACGTGCCACCCGCTGGCAACGTCCCCCAGGCCGTGGTCGGGGCCTTCGCCCGCCCGGGAGAGGTGGTTGACGAGCGTTTTCAAGCCTCGTTCGGCTCCGCCCAGGAGTTTACCGCGTCCGCGCAGTGTCAGGTGTGGGTGAACTCGGACACCCAGCAGGGAGGTGTGACGACGGTGAGCCAGGTGGCCGTGACGCGCACGGTGACGGAGGAGGATTTCGCGCGTGGGCTCACGCTCCGCGTGACTCCTCCCACTGAGAGTGGGGAGCGCCCAGGTCTCGTGCTGGAACCGTCCGCCGCCCGCTGAGCCTTCGAGCTTCCGGTGCCCGCCCGGCGGGCTCGCGCAGGCCCGGAAAGGGCTGGAATCGCCGCACCGGCGTCACACCCCGGCCACCACCAACCTGAGCCCCAGCCAGCCGAGGTGCTCTAGCACGGTCAGACTCAGCAGCGCGGCGAGGCCCGGCAGGTTCGCCCCATCCCGCAGGTCCGCAGCGGGAGCCAGGGCCCGGGCCATGCTCCCCCGGCGTGTTCCCTCCCCGGGGACGCCCGCGGCGCAAAAGCGGCCCGTGACACGTGCGCGGCGCGGCGGGTATGCTGCTTCGCGGACGTTGGCAAACCACACAGTCTTGCGAGCACGGGGCTCTCCCGCGCTCCAGTTCCCGCCCCCGGAGGTTTCCCCACCGTGACCGTGCCCCACCGCGCCCCTTCCGAGCGCCTGGCCGCCAGCCGCCGCCAGCCGTTGCTCGTCTTTTCCGGCCAGAGCAATCGCCCCCTCGCGCAGGCGATCTGCGACCACCTCGGCGTGCCGCTGGGCCAGAGCAAGACCGAGAAGTTCACGAACGACAACATCATCGTCCACTACGACGAGTCCCTGCGCGAGGGCGACGTGTTCATCGTGCAGACCTTTTCCACGCCCGTCAGCGACTCGATCATGGAGCTGATGCTGCTCATCGACGCGGCCAAGAGCGCGTCGGCGGGGCGGGTGACCGCCGTCATCCCGTACTACTCCTATGCCCGCAGCGACAAAAAGGACAGCCCGCGCATCTCCATCGCCGCGCGCCTGGTCGCCGACCTGATCCAGGAGGCCGGAGCCGACCGCGTGCTCACCATGACCCTGCACAGCTCGCAGGTGCACGGCTTTTTCAAGGTGCCCGTCGACCACCTCTCCGCCGACCGGGTGCTCAGCGCGCACTTCAAGTCCTGCGTGCCGAACGCCCACGAGGGCGTGGTTCTCGCCCCCGACGCGGGCAGCATCAAGCGGGCTTCTCAAATCGCCCGCCGCCTCGACTCCGGCCTCGCCATGATCGACAAAGAAAGGCTGTCGGATACCGAGGTCCGCCCCCGCGCCCTGATCGGCGAGGTGGAGGGCAAGACGGTCTTTATCGTGGACGACGAGATCAGCACCGCCGGAAGCCTCGTCGAGACGGTGAACATCGCCCGCAACATGGGGGCCAGGGACGTGTACGTCGCCGTCACCCACGGCGTCTACACCGGCCCCGCCATCGAGCGCATCGCCGCCCTCGACGTGACCCAGGTCGCCAGCACGAACACCGTCTACGTCTCGCCTGAAAAGATCGCCGCCTCGAACGGCAAACTCGCCGTCCTCGACGTGGCCCCCCTCTTCGCCGACGCGATCACGAACATCCACGTCGGCCAGAGCGTGAGCACCCTCTTCGAGTAGGCGCCGCAAGCAGGGCGGGGACGCAGACGCACGGACCTCCCCGCCCTTCCGCGCGGGCTGGAGGCTAGCCCTGCGTATCCTCCCCTGCGCCCCACGCTCCGGTCCTCGGTCGTCGGCCCCCTGACCCGGCACGGGCCGTTCGGGGACTGGTGGGAGGTCGGGCCCGTGGCCGTGCCCCTCTGCGGCGGCCAGCCCTTGCCCGTGACCCTCGTGGCGTTCGTGCCCCTGAGCCGCCGCGACCGGGAGGTCTACGTCGGGGTCGCCTGCGAGTGCGCCTGGGAGGAGGAACACGGCCCGCAACGCGTGTCCCGCCGGGGAGAGAGGCTTTTTTTTCCAGCCCGCGTCCCTCAGCGTTCCCTTCAGGCGGGCCGGATGTGCCTCCCCTCGCCGGATGCGTAGACTGACGCCCAGATGCTAGGCGCCAAGACCGCATTCAAGGCGATCCAACCCGCACTGGAACGGGGAGTCACGGCCCTCGACCACGCCGTCAGCGGCTATGTCCAGCCCCGGCGGGCGCGCGGCAAGCTCATCTTGCAGCCCTACGTGGGCTGGGGCACCCCGGAGGCGGTGGAACTCACGGGCCGGGTGCTGCTCCCCCGCATGGTGGCTCCCCCCAAGAAGGGCGACCCCCGCTGGCGCAACTTCCGCAACATCCTGCGCCGCCTGCTCTCCCGCGAGGTCTCCGGCGTGCGCGTGACCGGGCGGCTGGGGGGGGCCGTGGCGAGCGCGGTGAGCGACGCCGACGGGTATTTCACCCTCACCTTCACCCCGCCGGAGGGCGGTTCCCCCTTCGCCGACGGCTGGCACGAGGCGAGCCTGGTGATCGAGGGCCGCGACGGCACCACCCGCGCCCGCGCCCAGGTCGTCGCCCAGGCCCGCTTCGGCATCATCAGCGACCTCGACGACACGGTGATCCAGTCGGACGTGACCAGTCTGCCGCGGATGCTCGCCACCAGCCTGACCGGCAACGCGCGCACCCGCCTGCCCTTTCCCGGGGTTGGGGCGCTGTACCGGGCGCTGACCCGGGACGGCGAGGCGCGCAACCCGATCTTTTACGTGTCGAGCAGCCCCTGGAACTTCTTCGACCTGCTGTGGCAGTTTCTCGACTACCGCCGCATCCCGCTCGGGCCGATCTTCCTGCGCAACTGGGGCTTCGAGCTGCTCAAGGGACACGGCGGGTACAAGCACGGGGTGATCGAGCGCATCTTCGCCCGCTTCCCGGGCCTGAGTTTCGTCCTCGTCGGCGACAGCGGCGAGAAGGACCCCGAAATCTACGCCGAGGTCGTGCGCCGGTGGCCGGGCCGCGTCCTCGCCGTCTACATCCGCGACGTGACCGAGGCCATGCGCGACGAGGGCGTCATGAAACTCCGCGAGGAGGTCCGCAAGGCGGGCGTGGACCTCGTGCTCACCGCCGACAGCATGAGCGCCGCCAGCCACGCGATGGCGATGGGCCTGATCACGCCCGGCGAACTCAGGAGCGTGATGACGAGCGTGGCACGCAGTTACGAGACGTGAGGGAGGGCAGGGGAGGGGGGTGGCAAGCGTAGCTTGCCCTGCTCACTCGGATTGGGAAAGAGTGCCAGGGCCTTTTGACGGGTCCCAACGCCCGGCCCGCTCACTCCCTCTGCTTCGCAGCTTTGCAAGTCGGGAGAGAAGGAGCTGTGCCCAGGTGACTCCTGCCTATCCGTCCCGACAAAAAGCGGGCCAGAGGATTCCCCCCGACCCGCCCTGCCGAATGAAGCTCTGACCGCTTAGCCCTGCCCGCCGTTCCCGCCC
>NZ_PNOR01000076.1 GCF_002869765.1 Deinococcus planocerae
CGGCGCGGCAGGGCGACGGGGGCGGCCCGCCCGCGGGGGCCCCCGGCGGCCCGGCGTCCCCCGGGGACGGGACCGCCCCGCAGACGGGGAGCGAGGCCGCCTCCCTGCTGGGCGGGCCCTGGCTGTGGTGGCTGAGCCTGCTCGTCTTCGCGGTGTTCACGGCGCTGGCGGGAGCCGTCTTCTGGCTCGCGCTGCGCTTCCGGCCCCCCACCGGAGGGGACGAGAATGGTCCCGACGCCACGCCCGCCACCTCCCCACCCCCCGGCGAGGAGGCGCCCCACCGCGTCCGCGCCGCGTACCGGGCGGCCCTGACGGCGCTGGGTGGAGTCGGCCTGGGCCGCGCGGGCTCCGAGACCCCCGCCGAACACGCGGGCCGCGCCGCCCTCGCCCTGCCGGACCTCGCCGGGCCGCTGGGCCTGCTCGTCGCCGCCTACGCGCCCGTGCGCTACGGGGGCCGCGTGACGGACGAGGACGCGGACGCTGCGGAAGAGGCCGCCCGCCGGGTCGCGGACCTCGCGGCGGGCGCCCGTCCAACCCAGGCGACGACAGAAGGCGGAACCCCATGACGAACGAAGCACTCTCCCCGGTCCAACCCTTCGCCCGCCGCATCCTCGACAACGTGGCGCGGGTGCTCGTCGGCAAGAAGGACGTGACGCGGCTCGCGCTGGCGGGCCTCCTCGCGGGCGGTCACCTCCTCCTCGAAGACGCCCCCGGCACCGGGAAGACGATGCTCGCGCGGGCGCTGGCCCTGTCTCTGGGGCTGGGCTTCCGCCGGGTGCAGTTCACCCCCGACCTGCTGCCGAGCGACGTGACGGGCGTGAGCGTGTACCGCCCCGCCTCCGGCGAGTTCGAGTTCGTGCCCGGCCCCATCTTCACCGGCCTGCTCCTCGCCGACGAGATCAACCGCGCCACCCCCAAAACCCAGTCCGCCCTGCTGGAGGCGATGGGCGAGGGGCAGGTCACCGAGTCGGGCGTCACCCACGTCCTGCGCAGGCCCTTCGTGGTGGTCGCCACCCAGAACCCGGTCGAGCACGAGGGGACGTACCGACTGCCCGAAGCGCAGCTCGACCGCTTCCTCCTCAAGCTCTCGGTCGGCTATCCCACGCTGGAGGAGGAGGTGCGGCTGCTCGCCCGCCTCCAGGGGGAGCACCCCATCGAGACGCTCGGGCCCGTCGCCACGCCCGCCGACCTGCTCGCGGCTCAGGGGGCCGCGCGCCGGGTGCGGGTGGCGGACGACCTGCGGAGGTACGCGGCGGCCCTGAGCGCCCGCACCCGCGCCCACGGGCAGGTGGCGCTGGGCGGCGGTCCGCGCGCCAGCCTCGCTCTGCAAGGGGTCGCGCAGGCCCTCGCGGCGCTGCACGGGCGGGACTTCGTGCTCCCCGACGACGTGAAGGCCGCCGCCCCCGGCGTGCTCGCCCACCGCCTGAGCCTGCGGGTGGAGGCGCGGCTGGCGGGCGTCCGGCCCGAGGAGGTCGTCGCCGACGTGCTGCGTCAGGAGCCCGTGCCCGCCGAGCCCGTGGGGCACAGCCTCTGAACCTCGCCGCCCTCCTCTTGGCCCTGGCCGCCGTGCTGGCGGTCGTGCTCGCCGCCTTCCTCATCGGGCGCCGCCCGCCCCGCGTCACCCTCACCCGCGAGTTTCCGGGGCAGGGCTTCGAGGGCACCCGCCTGCCCTACCGCGTCCGGGTGGAGGTCGAGACGCGCTGGCCGCTGCGGATCGTCGTGGAGGACCCCACGCCGCTCGCCGTCGTCGCGGGCGAGGCGTTCGCGCTCGGTGGCCTGACCGTCGGGCGCAGCGTGGCCGAGCGGGCGACCACCCTCACCCTCAACCGCCGGGGCGAGTACGCCTGGGAGGGGGGAACCCTGCGCTGGGCCGATCCGCTGGGGCTCTTCTGGCACACGGCACCCCTGAACGTCCCCGCCCGGCTGGAGGTCTACCCCGGCACCCACGGCCTGATCCTCCCCGACCTGCTGCGCCCCGTGCTCAGCGAGGGCACCCTGTCGCGCACCCTGGGGCTGGAGGACCCCATCAGCCTGCGGGGAGCGAGGCCCTACGTGACCGGCGACCCCCCGGGCCGCGTGAACTGGCGGCTCTCGGCGCGCACGGGAGACCTCACCGTCCGCGAACTCGACCGGACGGCGGCGAGCAGCGTGACCGTCTTCCTCGACCTGAACGGCCCCCCGGTGTACGTGGACAGCGCCGTGAGATTGGGAGCGAGCCTGGTGCAGGAGGCGCTGGCCCTCGACCTCCCCGCGGGCGTCGCCACGAGCGCCGGGGCCACGCCGACCGGGCGCACGCCCGAGACGCTGCGGGCCGCCCTGCGCCGCCTCGCCGGGGCCGCGCCCGACCTGGGGCCATCCGTCATCCCGCCCGTCCGCGCCGGGGGCAACCTGATCGTCCTGACCCAGCGCGCGGGCCCTGCCCTCGTCGAGCAAGCCCTGCGTGCCCGCGCCACCGCCTCCCGCGTGGTGATCGTCGCCGTCCCCGAGGGCTTCTACCTCGAACCCGGGGAGACGCCCAGGCGCCAGTGGGTCGGGGCGCCGGACACGGTGCGCGAACTGGAACGCCGGGCCGGGGTGCTGGCCGAGGCGGGGGTACTCGTGTTCGTGCTGCGGGGGAACCAGAGCGTGCTGAGGCTGGGGGGGTAAGAAATTTCCTTGTAGATCGCGTTGGCCGCCCCATGCCTCTTACCCTTCAAGTAAGGTCGTATTTGAAATAACGCTTTGTGCTGCGCTTACCTCGTTTTGCAATGAGATAGAACGCTTGCTTGTGTTGATGATGCCACAGCGCCTCGTGGATGATGGCTTCGTTTCGGTCCTGGGTTTGCACTCGGTCCCCCACGCCGAAGGGCACATCACGCAGTTCACGCCATAACCCGGGCCGTACCCGGAAAACTTGGTCGCCATACCCAAGGGCAAAGTATTCGCCTTCCTCGCCGCGCAGCTCGAAAACCCGACCGTACGGCCCCAAAGCTCTCCAAGCGTCGAGGTCGTCAGGGTGGATGAGATGGCTGCCATGTTCCTCGAACCAGGGATACAGCCCGAACCGACGAACCTTCTCCATGCCTTTTCAAGTTATCTCAGAAAAGGACGGGCTCTACCTTCCACTTCTTCCCACGATCCCCGGCAACTTGTCCTCCAGCCGCAGCATCGGCAGGTCGAACACCGTGCGCGCGGGCTCGTTCGGCGCGGTGTTGCCCTCCTTGAGCATCGCGTACTGGTCGCGGGTGATGGGCGGCTTGGGGAGAACTTGCATCGCGGGCACGGCCAGGTCCATCAGCGCGAGCGGCACGGGCACGATGGGCTTTTTCTTGCCCAGGGCCGAGAGTTCGAGTTCGAGCAGTTGCCGGAAGGTGAACTCCTCGGGGCCCGTGAGGTCGTAGGTCTGCCCCACCGTCTCGGGCCGTTCCAGCGCCCCCGCGAAGGCGCGCGCCACGTCCTCCACGCTGACGGGCCGGAAGGGGAACCTGCCGTCGCCGATCTGGGGCACGATGGGGGCCGTGCTCACGAGTTCGCGCAGCACCCGCCCGAAGAAGTCGTCCCCGGGTCCGAAGATCAGGCTGGGCCGGAAGATGGTGAAGGCCAGCCCGCTCTCCCGCACCAGACGCTCGGCGCGGCCCTTCGTGCTGGAGTACCGGCTGCCGCTGTCCTCGCGGGCCCCGAGCGCGCTCATCTGCACGTACCGGGCGCCGCGCGGGGTGGCCGCCAGGACGTTGCGGGTGCCCTCAAAATGCACGCGCTCGAAGGTCTGCGCCCCCGCCTCCTGGATGATGCCGACGAGATGGATGACGGCATCCGGGTTCGCCTCGCCGAAGACGCGCAGCACGGCGCCGGGGTCGGTCACGTCGAGCGTGACGCCCTGGGTGCCCGGCAGCGCGGTTCCGCGCCGTGACCCGGCGACGACCGTGTGCCCACGCGAGACGAGTTCGCTGACGACCGCCCTGCCGACAAATCCCGTGGCCCCTGTGACGAGTACCCTCATGCGTGCTCCTCTCCGTTCGGCTGGGCCGCCCGCGCGGCGATCTCGCGCAGGGCGTCGAGCCGCAGCAGGGTGATGTGGCGGTACCCGGTCTCGATGAGTCCCGCGTCGCGCAGCTCGGTGATGACCTTGCTCACGCTCTCGCGGGTGCTGCCCGAGCCCTCCGCGAGGAGTTCGTGGGTGGCGCGCACGTACAGGCGGTCTTCGGTGTCCTCGGCCCCCAGCGGCGTGTCGGCGAGTTCGAGGAGGTAGCGCACCACCCGCACCCGCAGGTCCCCGCTCTGGAGGTGGACCTCGTGCGTGATCGTGCGCTGGAGCTGGTCTCCGAGGTTGCGCGCCACGTCGAGCAGGGTCCGCTCGTCGAGTTCGGTGGGGTCGAAGGTCGTGATCGTCGCGTTGGTGAGCGCCTCGGCGCCCTGAGGGTGGAGGTGCCCGGTCAGGGTGTCTTCCCCGAAGTAGTCGCCCGGCAGGACGTGCCGCACGGTCAGGGTCCGCCCGCGCGGGGTGAGCTGCACCAGCCGCACCAGGCCGGTGTCCGCCCGGAAGAGGTTGCCCCCGCCCTCGCCCTGGCGGTACACGAACTGCCCGCGCTGATACCGCGTCTTCTGGGCCATCTCAGTCGCCCCCCATCCGCGAGGCGCGCAGGTGCGCCGTGATCAGGTCCGCCGCGCGCACCACGTCGGGGCCCGCGTACCTTCCGCCCAGCTCGGCGGCGAGGTCGGGGTGGGCGTTGAGCAGGGCGCCCCCGTAGAACACGGGCATCTCCAGCCCCGCGAGGTCACGGCGCTGGGCGCGGGTCCCCTCCAGCGCCCACTCGCCGTTCAGGGCGATGAGCACCGCGTCGGCCCGCCGCTGCCGGGCGTACACCACGAGGTCGCCCAGCGGCATGTTCGCCCCCAGGTACTCGGTCTGCACCCCGCGGCGGCGCAGCACGAGCGAGATCATCATCAGCCCGAGTTCGTGCTGCTCGCCGGGCGCGCAGGCGGCGATCACCCGCGGCCCGAATTCGCTTTCGACCCCCGCCGCGTCAAGCAGCGCCTCCAGCCGCCCGCGCAGGAAAGCGCTCGCCCGGTGCTCGTGCGCCACCGTGATGTCCCCGCGCTCCCAGCGCGCCCCGATCTCCACGAGCACCGGGCTCACCACCCCCGTCAGCACCTCCTCCACCGGCAGGTGCGCGTGCGCCTGGGCGAGCACCCGCCCCGCCTGCGTCAGGTTCCCGCCGACGAGCGCCTCCAGCAGGGCCGGGGCAGGGCGCCCACGGGAAGCTGGGACGGGGCGGGGC
>NZ_PNOR01000077.1 GCF_002869765.1 Deinococcus planocerae
GCGCGTGGCGGGACCTGCGCCGCGCCGCCGCCCCGCTGCGCGACCACGACGTGGCCGGGGGCCACCTGCACGCCGCGCTCGTGGGGCTGGGCGCCCCCCCGCCGCTCCTCGACCGCTTCGACGCGGAGTGGGTTGCCCGCCGCGCCGCTCTGCTCGCGGGGACCGACTGGCCCCAGAAACCGCCCGCCTACGACCTCAAGGGGGGCTGGAAGGGCCGCGCCCGCAAGCTCGCCGCCGGGGACGTGGACGACCTGATCGGGGAGGGCGAGGCCGCGCTGGCGTCGGAGGACACCCAGCCCTGGCACGACTGGCGCAAGAACCTCAAGCGTCACCGCTACACCCTCGACCTCCTCGGTGACGTGCCCACGCCGCTGACCGACGTGCTCGACGCCCTGGGCCGCCTTCAGGACACGGAGGTCACCACCTCGCTGCTGCGGCAGGACGCCACGCTGCCGGGGCTGCTGGGCGAATTCCGCGACCAGCTCATCGTGCGCGAGGAGGCGGCGGGCAAGGCGGCGCGGGCGTGGGTGCGGACCCTCTTCCCGGCCTTCTCGGACGCCCTGCGCACGGCGAGCGAGCCGGAGAAGAAGGCGGGCAAGAGGCCGAACCCCGAGCCCGCCGCCCGGGCCTGACCTCCGCCGGGGAAAAGCCGGGATCACACGGACGGAAGGCCCGCCAGCCGCGCCTCCGCCTGAGCGAGCGCCTCCGGGGTATCCACGTCGAGGAGGTGCTCGGCGGGGAAGGTCAGGGTGACGACCTGCGCCCGGTGCCCCCGCACGAGGGCGCGGGGACCGTGGTCGGCGTCGGGCAGGCCCGGCAGCTCGGCCAGGAGGTCGGCGCGCAGGAGGTGGGGCGGCGCCCCGACGGTCTCCCCGCCCGGGTCGCCGTAGCGCGCGAGGACGGCGGGGGCGCCCGTCTCACGGAAGGCCCGCACGAGGGCGACGTGCATGGCCGGGGTCAAGAAGGGCATGTCCCCCAGCGCGAAATTGGCCCCGGCGACTCCCGGGGGCAGGGTCTGCGCCGCGACCCGGAAGGAGCCCAGCAGCCCGCGCCCCGGGTCGGGGTTCACCGCGAAGGCGAAGGGCAGGTCGGCGAGGGCCGCGCGGACGCCCTCCCCCACCTCGCCCGGGGGCAGCACGGCGAGCAGCCCGTCGTGTCCGCCCCCCGCCAGGGCCAGCGCCGCGTGACGCACGAGGGGCACGCCGCCCAGGGGCAGGAGCTGTTTGGGCTTGCCCATCCGGGTGCTGCGCCCCGCCGTGAGCAGGACGCCCCAGACGGGCGGGGGGGGGCCGGGCGTGGACATGGGGCGAGTCTAGCTCCCCCGCGTCCCCGGCCCGCTCCCCCCACCGGGGCCACCCCCACCGGGCACAATGCAGGAGGCTTTACAATTCGTTCGAGCGGTCCCGGTGCCCCGCGGCGGGCACGCCTCTCAGACACTTTCGGAGGTCACCCATGAAACTCAATTACAGCGGTCAGGAGCAGGTGCAGGCCCCCCCGGCGGCGGTGTGGGCCTTCGTGCAGGATCCCGAGCGGGTGGCGCGTTGCCTGCCCGACGTGCAGGAGGTCGTCGTCCACGACCAGACCCACATGGACGCGACCGTGCAGGTCGGCGTGGGCATGGTGCGCGGCAAGTTCAAGTTCAAGATCGAGGTGCTGCCCGACGAGGCGCAACACCGCGTCAACGTGAAGGTGCAGGGCGGCGGGCTGGGCAGCGTGGTGGACCTCACGGCGGGGGCGAATATCGTCGACAACGGCGACGGCACGACCACCCTCGACTGGACGGGCGACGCCACCATGCGCGGGCCGGTCGCCACGGTGGGCGGGCGTGTGCTCGACGCCCAGGCGCAAAAGCTGATCCAGAAGACCTTCCAGAATATGAGTGAGCAGGTCGGCTCCCGCTCGGGCACGCTGGCCTGAGCGGGAGAGGCAGCGCCGCCCCGGCCCCACCAGGGAGGGGGCGGCGCTGCCTCTGCGCCGGACTCAGGCGGTGGGGGCGGGGGTGGGGTCGGGCTCGGGGACCGGGCGCGCCCGCTGCGCCCCCGAGACGAACCCCGCGACGCTCGCCGCGGCGGCGACCAGCCACAGCAGCCGGGCGGGGGAGGGATCGAGCAGGGCGCCGAGCCACACGGCCCCCACCGAGACGGCGACGTGGGCGAGGACGGGAACGGCGGGCAGGCGGCGGGCGTGACGGAGGGCGGCGGCCCGCCCGCCGAAGTGGAGGCCCGAGGCGGCCACCATCAGCACGCAGAGGAGGAAGGGCACGGTCATGACCCCGAGGGTAGAGGGGAGGCTGTCACCCGTCCCTCACCCGCGCCCGGATGGACGGAAGGTAAAGGGCGGGGACGGTCGCATGCCCCCCCCTTTCGGGTCAGGGCCGCGGGACCTGGACAGGTCGGCGGCTGACCGCGCGGTCCCTGAGTGCTAGAGCGCGTCGCTCCACGAGGTGCCAGGAAGCGCAGGCCAGCGCCGCGGTGATCGGGACGCTGACGAGCAGGTTGGCGGCGGGCGTGAGGCCGTAGCCGAGGGCGACCACCACCTGCTGGACCAGCATTCCCCAGAGGTAGATGCCGTAGCTGGGATCACCCCAGCGACCCCAGCCCGCCAGATGCGCACTCCGCCCCAGGTGAAGCAGGGCGTACAGTCCGGCGGTGCTGGCGAGCAGGCGCAAGCCCGTCCCGGCGGTCCCCGCGACGACCAGCAAAAGCGCCGCGAGGGCGAGGTCGCGCCGCCACGGCACCCGGGTCCGCCAGGCGTGCAGCGCCGCTCCGGTCGCAAAGGCGAGCGGGAGATACAACCACGGTTGCCCGTGCGCTCCCGGTACCCGCCAGACGATCACGCCGAGGACCACAGCGAGGGCCGTGACGCTCTCCCGGGTGAGGAGCCGGGCGACCCCCAGCGCGAGCAAGGCCGCGTAACAGCCCACCTCGTACTCCAGGGTCCACAGGGGGCCGTTCACCACGCGGGGCAACGGATTGGTCTCGAACAGCCCCGGCAGGAACCGCTGGCCCCCTGGAGGCTGGTGCAGGAACAGGTTTTGCACGTACGCCCACGTCTGCACGCTCGCCCAGTACCCGCCGGGGTCCGTGCTCAACGCCGGGCCAATCAAGACCACCGTCGCGGCCACCACCACGATCAGGGCGGGCCAGACGCGCAGGGCCCGGGCCCGGGCGAAGGCCGCCGTGTCTGGGCGGCGCTCCCACGATCCCATGACCAGGTAACCGCTCATTCCGAAAAATACCGTGACGGCGAGTGCCCCCAACGTCATCTGTCCGTCCGAGAGTCGGTACAGTGGGTCCGTGTCGACGCCCCCGCTCGTCACCTGCCAGGCGTGGGAGACCATCACGGCCAGAGCGGCGAGAAGACGCAGGGCATCGAAGCTGTTGTGTCTCACCGGATCAGGGTCACTTGCCCGGCCTGTCCTTTTTCTTTCTCCCCCCGACCCCACCCCGCCCCGAAACACGCGAGGATAGAGCCATGAGTGAGCGCCCCGAGCCGAGCCCCGCCGCCCCCGCCCCCGTCCCCGCGCCGACCGACTTGCGCGCCGCCTTCCGGGAGCGGGGGTACGTGGCGGGCGACGCCCTGGCGACGGCGCTGCGGCTCGTCGTGGCGCTCGGCAAGCCGCTGCTGCTCGAGGGCCCGGCGGGGGTCGGCAAGACCGAGGCAGCCAAGACGCTCGCGGGGGCGCTGGGCACCCGGCTGATCCGGCTGCAATGCTACGAGGGGCTCGACGCGCAGGCCGCCCTTTACGAGTGGAACTACGCCCGGCAACTCCTGCACCTGCGCGCGGCGGAGGCCGGGGGGCGCCCGGTGACGGACGACGACCTCTACGGCCCCGAGTTCCTGATGCGCCGCCCGCTGCTGGAGGCGATCAGCCAGCCCACCCCGCCCGTCCTCCTGATCGACGAGGTGGACCGCGCCGACGACGCCTTCGAGGCCTTCCTCCTCGAACTCCTCGCCGAGTGGCAGGTCACCGTGCCGGAGCTGGGCACCCTCGCCGCCACCTCCCGCCCGCACGTCCTGCTCACGAGCAACCGCGCCCGCGAACTCAGCGACGCCCTGCGCCGCCGCTGCCTGTACCTGTGGGTCGACTACCCCACGCGGGCGCAGGAGCTGGAGATCGTCAAGGCCCGGCTCCCCGGGATCGGCGAGGCGCTGGCGACCCAGGTCACGCGGGCCGTCCACGCCCTGCGCGAGCTGCCGCTCGGCAAGCCGCCGGGGGTGGCCGAGACCCTCGACTGGGCCGCCGCGCTCGTCGCCCTGCACCGCGACCACCTCGACGCGGAGGCGTTGCACGTCACCCTGGGGGCGGTCCTCAAGCTGCGCGAGGACCAGGCCCTCGCCCGCGCGACCCTCGAACGGCTGGCGAGAGGTTGAGGGTGGGCGGGGTCCCGGACGCGCCCTCTCCCCTCCCCGCCGACCTCCCCGCGCGGGTGGTCGCCTTCGCGGCGCGGCTGCGGGCGGCGCACGGCTTCCTGATCGGCCCCGGGGAGGTGACGGACGCCCTGCGGGCCCTCGGGGAGGTGGACGTGCTGCGGCTGCGCGAGGTGCGCGACGCGCTGCGGCTGGTCCTCACCGCCAGCCCCGCCCAGGTGCCCGTCTTCGACGCGGAGTTTGAGGCCTTCTTCCGGCCCCGCACCGGGCCTCCCCCGCCCGAGCTGCCCCCCCTGTTGCCGCAGACGGAGGCGCCCGCCCCCCCACCCCAGACGGCCCAGGGCGACGCGGGCGAGCCGCGCCCCGTGCCCGGCGAGTCGGGGGCCGAGGACTCGCCCGAGGAGGGCGAGGAGCAGTCCCTCCAGGGCCGCACGCCCCCGCGCGAGACGGAGGGCGAGCCGGGCGACCATCCCCTCCTCGTCGCCTACCTGCTCGACCCCGCGAACACGAACATGCCGGCGGTGGCCGAGCGGTACCTGAAGACCTCGTGGCCCGCCGAGGCCGCCG
>NZ_PNOR01000078.1 GCF_002869765.1 Deinococcus planocerae
GAAGTCGCCGCCCGGGTGGCCCTGCCCCTGCTGGTCATTCAACGACTCGCTGCACAGGTCTGTCGAGAGGAAGAATTCCTGCGCCAGCACGGGTATTCACTCACCTTATCCAGATGCAAGACCTAAGTACTACGCTTCAGCTTACGGGCTTCGTTCTTGACAACCTCCCTCCATAAACATGCCGCACCGTCGCCTGACCCCACACGTCAGAGGTCAGGAAACCCTCAACTCGCCTCAGGCCTCCGAACGCGGACCCAGGGCTAGGCTGTCTGACGGTCACCACGTCTCATCCCCACCCCAAGGAGGAACCCCCCATGATGGACATCTTCAACATGCTCGGCGGCATGGGCCAGGCGCAGCAGACGGTCGGTAACCGCCTCGGCACCAGCCCCAACCAGACGCAGGCCGCGCTGGAGGCCGCCGTGCCTCTGCTCCTCGGCGCGATGACCCGCAACACGCAGCAGCCGGGCGGGGCGCAGGCTCTGGAAAGTGCCCTCGACCGCCACGACGGCAGCGCTCTCGACATGTTCGGCCAGGGGCAGGCGCCCGACCCGTACCAGGGCCAGAAAATCCTTGGGCACGTCTTCGGCAACCAGCAGCAGGCCGCCGCGAACGCCGTGAGCCGCCGGGCGGGCATTGACCCGCAGCTCGCCATGCAGGTCCTCTCGATGGCCGCGCCCCTGGTGCTCGGCTACCTCAGCCGCCAGCGACAGGGCCAGGGCGGCGGCTTCGGCCAGATGGGTGGCGGGCAGATGGGCGGGGGTATGGGCGGCTTCGACATCGGCAGCATCCTCGGCGGACTGCTGGGAGGCGGCATGGGCGGCGGCCTCGGCGGGATGCTCGGCGGCGGTCAGGGGCAGATGCCGACCCAGACACAGGGCGGGGTGCTCGGCGGCGGCCCGGTGATTCCCGGCTCCTCCCAGGACCCGTACGACCGCTCCGGCTACGCCCAGAATCCGATGGGCCAGCCCGGCCACGTCGGCACCGGCCAGATGGGCGGCGGCATGGGCAACATGGGAGGCATGATCGGCACCCTCAACAACGTCCTCGACCGCGACGGCGACGGCAACGCGCTCGACGACCTGATCGGGATGTTCGGGGGCGGACGCAGGTAGGGGAGGAGCGGTCGGCGGTCAGCCGTCAGCCGCAAGAAGGAAGGGCCGTCCAGATGTCGTGGGTGGCCCCTCTTCGCTGAGTCATACAGGCGGTGACTTGTTTCCTCCTCCCCCTTGAGGGGGGAGGCTGGGAGGGGGTGAAACGAAGCGCCCCACAGCGCGGCGGGAAAAAGACCCCCTATTCCCCCTGGCTCTGGGACGCCGCGCTCGCTCACGCCCTCTGCAAGCGGCTCTGCGAGTCAAGGGGGAGGGACTTCACGAATCGCTTCCGCCTCCCGCCTCAACCCCCGACCCTCTCCGGCTCCTCCACCTTCTCGCGGGAGTAGGGCTTGTAGCCCTTCGGGGTGCCGGGGCCGCCACTGAAGAGACTGGTCGTCAGATAACGCGCGCCCGTGTCGCAGGCGATGGTGGCGACCCGCTTGCCCGGCCCCAGACGGCGGGCGACCTCCAGCGCGGCCCAGGCCATCGCGCCGCTGCTCATGCCCACGAAGATGCCTTCCTCGCGGGCGAGGCGCCGGGCCAGGGGGTAGGCGTCCTCCTCCCAGACGGTGACGATCTCGTCGATCACCGAGCGGTCGAGGTTGTCCGGGATGAAACCCGGCCCCATGCCCTGGAAACCGTGCTCGCCGCGCTCGCCGCCGCTCAGCACATTGGAGCGGGCGGGCTCGACGGCGATCACCCTCACCCCGGGGTCCTGGCGTTTGAGGTACCGGCCCACCCCGCTGATCGTGCCGCCCGTGCCCGAGCCGAAGACGAAGGCGTCGATGCGGCCCTCCATCTGCGCCCACAGCTCGGGGCCGGTGGTGCGCTCGTGGGCGGCGGGGTTGGCGGGATTGGTGAATTGACCGACCATGACGGCGCCCGTCTCGCGGGAGATGCGCTCGGCCTCCTCGATGGCGGCGAGCATCCGGCGCTCGGGATCGGTGAGGACGAGTTCGGCGCCGTAGGCGGTCAGGGTCCGCTTGCGCTCCTCGCTCATCTGGGCGGGCATACAGAGGATCAATTTGTAACCGCGCGCCGCCGCCACCTGCGCGAGCCCGATGCCCGTATTCCCGCTCGTCGGCTCGACGATGGTGCCTCCCGGCAACAGCGCCCCGCGCCGCTCGGCGTCCTCGACCAGGCCCAGCGCCGTGCGGTCCTTGATGCTGCCGCCCGGGTTCAGGCCTTCGAGCTTCACGAACACGTCGGCCATGCCCAGCTCGACCACCCGCCGAAGCTGCACCAGGGGCGTGTTTCCTACGAGGGCGTCAATCATGGGGAAGAGCATAGACCCCCCGGCTCCCAGCGTTCAGCCGTCAGCTTACCCTCCCGGGTTTTTCTGGCTGAAAGCTGACGGCTCAGAGCTGACCGCTCCCCTACAATGCCCCCCGTGCGCGTCGCCCTGATCGCCGACATCCACGGAAACGCGGACGCCTTGCGCGCCGTCCTGGCCGACATCGGGCGTCAGGGAGTGGACCGGATCGTGGTAAACGGCGACGTGGTGAACCGGGGGCCGGACTCCGTGGGGGCCCTCCAGATGCTTCTCGACCGGGACGACGTGACCTTCACCCTGGGCAACCACGACGACCTCCTGCGGCTGTGGCACACCCGCTCGGAGACGTTGCCGCCCGAGTGGTTCGCCGATCCCTTCTGGGGCGCGACCGAGTGGAGCGCCGGGCAACTCGACCGGGCGGGGCTGCTGGAGGTCCCGGGGGAATGGCCGATGACCCTCACCCTGGATGAGCCCGGCCTCCCGGAGGTGCTCGTCGCGCACGGCACGCCCGCCCACTACCGCGAGAGCCTGAGCGAGCGGACCCGGCCCGAGCGGGTGCGGGAGCTGGCGGGCGGAGCGGGGGTGCTCGTCGGCTCGCACATCCACCGCCCGGCGCAGGCGACGCGGGGAGACGTGCTGGTGCTGAACACGGGCGCGGTGGGCGCCCCGGCGAACGGCGACCGCCGCGCCCAGTACCTGCTGCTCACCGCCACGCCGCGGGGCTGGCGGCCCGAGTTCCGCGCCGTCGCCTACGACGTGGAGCCCGTGCTGCGCCGCTTCGAGACGAGCGGGCTGCTCGCGGCGGGGGGCCTGAGCGCCGAGATCTTCCGGGACGAACTGCGCACCGCCCGCAGCCTCTACACCCCCTACTGGATGTGGACGGAGGCGCACGCCCATCCCCGCGACGAGCGCACCTGGGCGGCCTTCCTGCGCCAGCACCCCCTGGACTGAACCCCTCCCACGAAAAACCGCCCGCGCTAGGCGGACGGTCTTCGGGAAAGGAGGGCCTTAGCGGGCGGGCGGCAGGAGGACGGTGTCGAGCACGTAAAGAATGCCGTTGCCCGTGGTGATCGTGTTGCCCGGCTGGGTAAAGCCCGAGGTCGCCGCGTTGCCGATCCGGGTGCGCTGTTCACCGGTGGCGGCACCCTCACGCGAGAGCGTCAGCACGCCCGACTGAGCGGTCGTGAGCTGGTTGGCGCTCGCCAGCGCAGTGCCCGTCACGCGACCGGGAACCACGTGGTAGAGCAGCACCTGCCGCAGACGCGCCGGGTCGGCAGCGAGGGCGTTGAGATCACTCGGCGCGAGCTTGAGGAACGCGTCGTTGGTCGGCGCGAAGATCGTGAAGTCGCCACCGGAGAGCGTTTCCGTCAGCCCTGCCGCCTGGACCAGGCGGGCGAGCGTAGTGAAGCGGTCATCGCTGGCGATCAGGGCCGCCAGAGAAGTGTTGTTGCGCGAGGTGGTGGCGACGCTGGAGTTCGGTCCGGTCCCAGGCGTGTTGGAAGGCGTCACCGCCGGGGGCGTGGCTGTCGTGGCCGCTGTGGTGGTCGTCCCGGTTGCCGTGCCTGTGGCTGCGGTCCCCGTCGTGCCCGTGCCGGTCGTCCCCGTGGTCGCGGTGCCCGTGGTGCCGGTCGCGGTGGTCCCCGTCGCCGTGCCCGTGGCCGCGGTGCCAGTCGTTCCGGTGGTCGTGCTGGCGGCGCCCGCCGCAGGGGGCAGGAGCACGGTGTCGAGGACGTAGAGGACACCGTTGCCCGTGGTGATGTTGTTGCCGGGCTGCGTGAAGCCGGAGGTCGTCGCGTTGCCGATCCGGGTGCGCTGTTCACCGGTGGCGGCGCCTTCGCGCGAGATCGTCAGCACGCCCGACTGTGCGGTGGTGAGCTGGTTCGCGCTGGCGAGGGCGGTGCCGGTCACGCGGGTGGGGACCACGTGGTACAGCAGCACTTCCCGCAGGCGGGCCGGGTCGGCGGCGAGAGCGTTGAGGTCGCTGGGCGCGAGCTTGAGGAACGCGTCGTTGGTGGGGGCGAAGATGGTGAAGTCGCCGCTGGACAGCGTTTCCGTCAGGCCCGCCGCCTGCACCAGGCGGGCGAGCGTGGTGAAGCGGTCGTCGCTGGCAATCAGGGCCGCCAGAGAAGTGTTGTTGCGCGAGGTGGTCGCGACGCTGGAGTTCGGCCCGGTGCCGGGCGTGTTGGAGGGCGTCGCCGCCGGGGGCGTGGTGGCGCCCGTCGCCGCCGTGCCGGTCGTGCCCGTGGTGGCGGTGCCCGTCGTCGTGCCGGTGGCCGTTGTCCCCGTGGTGGCCGTGCCGGTGCCCGTCGCTCCGGTGGCGCCGGTCGTCGCCGTCCCCGTCGCGGTGGTGCCCGCTCCGGTCGGGCTGGCCGCCGCAGGGCCCGCCTCGGTGGAGCCGGTGGCCGCCCCGGTCGCCGCGGTACCTGTCGTCCCGGTGGCCGCCGTACCCGTCGTGGCCGTGCTCG
>NZ_PNOR01000079.1 GCF_002869765.1 Deinococcus planocerae
GGGTGGAGATGGTGATGCCCGGGGATAACGTGACGTTCACGGTCGAGCTGATCAAGCCGATTGCCATGGAAGAGGGCCTGCGCTTTGCCATCCGCGAGGGGGGCCGCACCGTCGGCGCCGGCGTCGTCACCAAGGTCTTGGAGTAAGCTCCGGCACCTGCCAGAGCGACTGGGGGAGGCTTGGTCGGCCTCCCCTTCCCGTTTGGACGACCCCAGGGTGGACACCCCCCTCCCGACTGCCTATAATCCCAATGTTGCCCGCCCCAAGGCGGGCTTTTACCAGCGACCCCGGCCTGGGCCGGCGGGCTGGGAGCACGGCCCCGGCGAAGGTTGGGGGCGCGCGAAAGGAGCACCAGCATGGCGAAAGACGGACCGCGCATTATCGTGAAGATGGAAAGCACCGCTGGCACGGGCTTTTACTACACGACCACCAAGAACCGCCGCAACACGCAGGCCAAGATGGAGCTGCGCAAGTATGATCCCGTGGCGAAAAAGCACGTCGTGTTCAAGGAGAAGAAGGTCTGAGACCTGGGCCGGGCCCCGAGCGTGGCCCGGCCCGGTCTCGCCTCTCTCCGCCCGAACGTGACGGCGGAAGCCAGGTGAGCGGATGAACTTGATTCAGTACTTGCGGGACTCGCGCGCGGAACTGGCGCGCGTGACGTGGCCCACGCGGCAGGGGGTCATCGAGGGCACGCAGGCGGTGTTGATCTTCGTGGTCGCCCTGACCTTGATCGTGTTCGCGATGGACTACCTCTTCGGCACGCTCGTGCGGGCGGTCTTGCCGTGAGCATCGAGTGGTACGCGGTGCACACCTACGTCGGTCAGGAAGACCGCGTGGAGCAGCACCTGCTGGAGCGCGCCCGGAAGCTCGGGATGCTCCACTCCAAGATTTTCCAGGTGCTCCAGCCCAAGGAAAAGGCGATGGAGTTGCAGGAGGGCGGCAAAAAGGTCGAGGTCGAGCGCAAGCTCTTTCCCGGCTACGTCTTCGTGCAGATGGACGTGGAGGACGACGACTCCCCCGGCGAACTCGGCGAGTCGTGGGAGGTCGTGCGCGGCACGAACGGCGTGACCGGCTTCGTCGGCACGGCGACGCGCCCGGTGCCCCTCTCCCCCGATGAGGTGCGGCGCCTGCTCGCCTCGGTGGGCGTGGCGGCGCAGCCTCAGGAAGAGGCGCCCCGCGTCAAGGTCAACCTCAAGCCGGGCGATATGGTCCGGGTGACGGGCGGACCTTTCGCCGACTTCACCGGCGTGATCAGCGAGGTCAACGCCCCGCAGGCGAAGGTCAAGGTGCTCGTCAGCATCTTTGGCCGCGAGACGCCCGTGGAGCTCGACTTCGCCCAGGTCAGTAAGTAGGGACGGGAACGGGGATGAGCTTGGCAGCCGCTCCCCACCGGCCCTAGAATGGAAAAGTTGCCGCCGCGAAGGCCCAGTCTTCAGCGGCGGAACTTAGCGCCAACACCCCGCTCCTCGACTTGAGGACTGGGGGAGCTAAGGAGGAAACAGAATGGCAAAGAAAGTCACCGGAATCGTGAAGCTTCAGCTTCCGGCGGGCAAGGCGACGCCCGCCCCGCCCGTGGGCCCCGCGCTCGGCCAGTACGGCGCGAACATCATGGGCTTCACGAAGGAGTTCAACGCGGCGACCGCCGACAAGGGCGACGCGATCATTCCCGTCGAGATCACCATCTACGCGGACCGCTCCTTTACCTTCATCACCAAGACGCCTCCCATGAGCTACCTGATCCGCAAGGCGGCGGGGCTGCAAAAGGGCAGCGCCACCCCCAACAAGGCGAAGGTCGGCAAGCTGAACTGGGATCAGGTGATGGAGATCGCCCGCACCAAGATGCCCGACCTGAACGCCGGGAGCGTCGAGGCCGCCGCGAACACCGTCGCCGGCACCGCCCGCAGCATGGGCGTGACCATCGAGGGGGCTCCCCATGCCTAAGCACGGCAAGCGTTACCGGGCGATCCAGAGCAAGGTGGACCGCACCCGCCAGTACTCCATCGAAGAGGCCGCCACGCTCGTGAGGGACCTCGCCACCGCGAAGTTCGACGAGACGGTGGAGGTGCACTTCCGGCTGGGGATCGACCCCCGCAAGAGTGACCAGAACGTGCGCGGCACGGTCTCGCTGCCCCACGGCACGGGCCGCAGCGTGCGCGTCGCGGTGATCACGCGCGGTGACAACGTGGCCGCCGCCGAGGCTGCCGGGGCCGACGTGGTAGGCGCCGAGGACCTGATCGAGCGGATCGCGAACGGCTTCCTGGAATTCGACGCCGTGGTCGCGACGCCCGACGTGATGGCCCTCGTCGGCCAGCGCCTCGCGCGTCTGCTCGGGCCGCGCGGCCTGCTGCCCAACCCCAAGAGCGGGACGGTCGGCACCGACGTGGCGGGCATGGTGCGCGGGCTCAAGGCGGGACGCATCGAGTTCCGCAACGACAAGACCGGCGTCGTGCACGCGCCCATCGGGAAGGCGAGCTTCGAGTCGGGCAACCTCAGCGCGAACTACACGGCGCTCCTGAACGCGCTGGAGGCCGCCAAGCCCGGCGCCGCCAAGGGCGTGTACCTCCGCAGCGCACACCTGACGACCACGATGGGGCCGAGCATTCCCCTGACGCTGGGCTCGCAGGCCTGATCCTGACGGGGAGGGAGACATTTGACGCTCTCTCCCCTATACTCTTTCGGCACCCCGGTGCGCTTCTTGCACCTTTTTCCATCGGCACCGTAGACAGCGGGGACCCGCCAGGTTTAAAGATCCCGCCGAGTTGTCAGGGCGTGACGAGCGCACCTGAACTTGTTCACCACACAGGAGGTTTGCAGCGTGGCGAACGAAAAGAACACGCAGACCCTGGGCAGCCTGCGTGAGAGCCTGACGGGCATCGAGACGTTTTACGTCGTCGACTACCAGGGTCTCACCGCGGGGCAGCTCACGAAACTGCGCCAGGACATCCGGACGAAGGGCGGCCAGCTCATCGTCGCCAAGAACACCCTGATCAACCTCGCCCTCCAGGACGGCGGGCGCGATTTCGCGGACGCCCTCAAGGGCCCCAGCGCACTCGTGCTGGCGCAGGACGATCCGGCGGGCATCGCCAAGACGCTCAGCGAAGCGGCCAAGGGCAACGACCGGGGCATCCCCGCCATGAAGGGCGGGTTCGTCGAGGGGCAGCGCGTGGACGTGCGCGTCATCGAGCGCCTCGCCAACCTCGGCAGCAAGCAGAGCCTTCAGGGCGAATTCGTGGGCGTGCTCAGCGCGCACCTCAGCAACTTCGTCGGCATTCTCGAAGCCTACCGCGAGAAGCTCGGCGGCGCGACCGAGGCCGCCTAAACGCCCCACACTTTCCCAGCTTCACAACTTCAGTTCAGGAGGAAACACCACATGGCTTACGACAAGCAGGCTCTGATCGACCAGCTCAGCACCCTTACCATCATGGAACTCGCCGACCTCATCGACGGCCTCAAGGAGACCTGGGGCGTAACCGCCGCCGTGGCGATGGGTGGTGGCGGCGGCGCCGCCGAGGCCGCCCCGGTCGAGGAGAAGACCGAGTTCGACGTTGTGCTGGTGGACGCGGGCGCGAGCAAGATCAACGTCATCAAGGAGATCCGCGCCATCACCGGCCTGGGCCTCAAGGAAGCCAAGGACCTCAGCGAGAAGGGCGGCGCGATCAAGGAAGGCGTCAGCAAGGAAGACGCCGACAAGTTCCGCGCCCAGCTCGAAGGCGCGGGCGCCAAGGTCGAGGTCCGCTAACCCCATCCCCACCGGGAGTGCAGCCCCCCAGCCGCGAGGTTGGGGGTTTTACATTCATTCAGCGTGATTTAGCACACCATTTCGCCGGAGAAGGGCGGTCATAGTGAAGTGGTTATTTTCCCAGGAAGTTCCTAGAGGGGCGCGTTTGGGTGAAGCAGCCGGGCGCGCTTTTTTTGGCTGGGACTGACGAGGAGTGAGTATGGCAGTACTCAGGAGTTGCACCTGCATAACGACGGGGAAGCGCTCCCAGCCGAGAAAATCTGGGAGTGTCTACGTCACAGATTCTGGGGGAGCGCGTCCGCATTCTGGCAGATGAGTTCCTGGCCGTTCCAACC
>NZ_PNOR01000080.1 GCF_002869765.1 Deinococcus planocerae
GGTTGGAACGGCCAGGAACTCATCTGCCAGAATGCGGACGCGCTCCCCCAGAATCTGTGACGTAGACACTCCCAGATTTTCTCGGCTGGGAGCGCTTCCCCGTCGTTATGCAGGTGCAACTCCTGAGTTGTACCCGCAGAATTAATGGTGTTTGTTTTCCAGGGCACCGGCTCTCTCAAGGCGTAGTCTATCTTGTATACTCCTGGACCGTATCTGTATCTTTTTGTAGTTGTTGTTAATTTTGTGGGCGCATGTGTACCGACAATGCGAAAGATTTCGTTCGGCCCAAGGTCGAATATGGTAATCCTGCTCCTCGGCAACTCCTGTAAATTATCGACTCTGGTTTCAGTTTGAATCTTGCCGCCCAGGGATTGAAAGTACCTCGCCAGTGTGAATGCGAGCTGCTGTGCGCCACCACGGGGAAAGGGCCAGTTGTGATGATGGGCGGCGGCCGTCAACATCATGGCGATTGCACTTGAGCCCAGCGCATGGAATGGTATTCCAGAGTGTCCGGCGAGTCCCGCGAACAGCGCTTTAAGTCGGTGTCCTTTGAGATAGTGGTGTGCAATCGCATGGGCCGGTAAGATCGCCCTCACTCCAAAGTGGATCATCCGGAATGGGTGCCTCGGAAGATGTAGCATTGGCCCCATCAAATCGCTCTTCAGCATAGGAAAATCACGGTTGAAACCTTCTATAAGGGAGGAGTATTGTTCTGCGTCATTCCCCAATCCTGCAAGCGTCTCTTGCAGGGACGTGTGCAGGAACACGGCCTCTTCACCCAGAGGATGTGCGAGTGGAATTGTAGGGCTCACCCATTCTAAACCGAAGCTGGCGAGCGGCAGGGCCGAAAAAAACGGCGACGCGGCGGCCATGGGGTGCACGCCCGAACATAGGTCGTGGTGGAACCCCGGAAGGGTGAGTTCGCTGGTATGGAGTCCTCCGCCGACACTGGATTGTGCCTCCAGGAGGGTGACTTCAAGGCCAGCCTGGGCGAGGGTGATGGCCGCGGCCAGGCCGTTGTGACCACTGCCAATGACCACAGCATCTGTTGTGAATTTAGAAGTGGAGCCCACGGCCAGCCTCCGCAAAACTGATTTGAGGAATGAGATTAATCCTGCCTTCGTTTCGTCAGGCCCTGGATGGCGCCAACGAGGACCGGCGCCAAAATCATCAACCAAGTCAGCCAGGGATTAATGTAAATACCCTGCGAGCGCGCAAACAGCCCGTATAAGGCTAGGAGCAGGGCGATTAAAAACAACACATTCTTCATCATGAAGCACCCTCCAGAGAACCGGCAGTCAGAATCAGCATCGTTGCAGAAAGAATGAGGGTGGTCGTCATACCGTAGGCGATAACAAGAACCTTGTTCACGAGGTGAGAGGAGCCCAGTGCCGCCTGAAAGCCAGCCTTGGCCACTTGAACGTGGCGAATGAGGACCGCTATGTTGACCACCATACCCAGGACCGTTAGAACGTGAATGGCCTCATGTGTCATGCTCTGCTGTGTGTACCGACGGATGATTTCCACTATCAACATAGTAGCTGTGCCAACTATGATAGGGATGAATGACAGAGCGAAGATACTTGATGGTTGGCACCTCTCCTTCGTTCCAAGTCTCGCCAGACCAGAAAGTAGTCCCCACAAGGCAAATGTTGCGATAGCTGTTAGGGCAACGTCGATCAACCAGGGTTGCTCTACCCAGCGGTGAGCGGCAGAAAGCGTAGTTGTCACGGGAGGCGAGGGGGGGGCAATCAGGACGGCGTAGCCTCCCAAGAGTCCACCTGTCACCGCCACGATAGCAGCGTGGTGGCTCCTTTTCATCGGCGCACCCCCCATCCGCTGAAAGTACGTGCCGGGATGGATAAGAAGCTGGAAGTAAGATTGGTAGAGGTTCATGTGCTACTCCTTGAGAATTTTATTTGCTGTCAAAATTATGAAATGCCTTCAATAGCCGTATTTCTCCTCCTCTTAGGCAGGAACTTTCTCAATCCGCCAAGCATTGCATAAACTCTGTTCCATTCTTGGTCATTGATGGTAAACAGGATAAGGCCGGTCATTACTAGGGAGAATGTAAAAAGTCCCATTGTCGCACCTATGCCAATGTGGAAAAACACGCCCATCAAAGCCCAAACCAAGTGATAGCGATTGTGAATCATAAAGGGAAAGCCAATTTGATAGATCATTGTGATGTGCGAGATGGTTGAGGAGACCCAGGGGTTTTTGAATAATTCGCGTACAAATTGTGATCCTGGACCGAACTCATTTGTGCTTAAAACGTAATACATGGCTGTGCCTTGATACCAGTCGCTTCCCTGCATTTTAACGCTACCCGCTACAAAATATAAAATCATTACCTGTAAAATAACAGCATAGATTGCTGCATTATGTAGAAATACTCTAAATCCCGGTTTTATCTCCCCGCTCATGGTTTTTGGGTGTACGAAAACAAGATATACGAGCACGATTCTCAAAATATTATCGCCGCCATCCCCTGATATCGACGTATCAGAGAGATACCAGAATGAAATAAGATTAAGAAGAAGAGCAATATTTATAAATCTCCCTAGAATTATTAGAATTGAGCAGACAAGAGTGGTTACCATCGCTAGCGTTGCGTATCCAGGTTTAAAATCTATCCCCGTTGAATATATAAAGTTAAGATGAGTTGTTTCGGTGGAGAAGCGGTATATAAAATATATGGAGATGATATTTAAGAGTATTCGAGTACCCTTAACGTGGCGAGGTGTGTCAAATAAATTATGAATTAGCCCCTTCAGTTCCATATTGGTCTCCCCGAGACTTGATTGAGCTTGACGTTGCCCACGTTAACGAAGTAGGTCTCGCCACTGTTGGCTTTATGGCGTTGAGACCAACGTGCGACATCGATCACTTTAAGAGTGATTTCTGCGCTTTCATACCTATAGTGAGTCCCCCTACTTGCGTCCCTGCAATAATAGCTGGCCACAAGAGTAAGTCCATCTTTTGAGGTTTTTTCTCTTTGGTCTTTCATCGCCTTCCAATTCTCACAGGAAGCACTCTTCGCATTTGCTTTACATTCGTCATGAAGTTTTTGCTCCCAACGGCTGGCGGCAATATATAAGTACGCCCAATTGCCCGGTACACGAGCCACTCGGTCTGCCGATACAAAAATGTTACGAGTTCTCAGTCGATTGAAGTCACTGGTGATGTCATGAAAGCCTGTGGACCTACCTCCTGCTGTGTCAAGGCATTTGACAAGTACATTCGTGTCCCTATCCATTGGTTCCGGTGCAAACATAGCCCATTCCTGTGCAAGAAGCCCTGATATATACACTTTATCGAACGAATATACAGTTGAGATGACGTTTTGGGGAGCATTGTATAACACAGTGTTAAAGAAGTGAAACCCGAAGATCAACGTCACTACGGCTGCGCCAACGTACTTTAAATATCTCAATTTCATGGAAATACCAGGGGGCAGGATGTTCACACATCCTGCCCCTGCCTTTCTTACTTAGTCGAAGGAGCTTTCGGGGGCGGTGAGGCTCGCACCGGTATTTTTGGCCAGCACGCCCATGAAAGGAACGGGGGTATACATCTTGGACAGATTGGTAACGTAACGGGTGACGGGGTTGGTCATGGTCTTGGCCACGTCCCAGAGGTAGCCGCTGGGGGAGGGCAATGCCCCCGTCTCGGTCACCGCAGTCACTTCGGCTTGCGCCTGAACGGAGGCATTGGCAATGCCAACCACGCCAGCAATACCGAGCACCAGAACCAGCCTCTTAGTGTTTTTCTCAGGAGTTGCACCTCGCATAGCGCAGTGAATAGCCGTGCTGGCGGAGAAATTCCGAGTTTCTGCTGAACGTCAGGAGCAGGCGGTTCAAATGAACGTCTGGCATGACCGTCATCAGTGCCAGAGC
>NZ_PNOR01000081.1 GCF_002869765.1 Deinococcus planocerae
GAAGGTCTCGCCCTCGAAGGAGACGGCGACGCGCAGGCCGTGGGCACTCGTGTGCCGGAGTTCGCGCACGTCGAAGAACGGCTGGTGCGGGCTCCCGAGCCCCTGCGCGGCGGACTGGTGGCCCTCGGCAGCCTGAGCGAGGCCTCGGTGCGCGGGCGGCTGCGCCCCTTCCTGCTGCGGCGACTCGCGGCGGGGGCCGACCCTACCCCGTACGTCCTGTCCGTGCCGGGGTGGAGGGGCGAGCGGGGCTTCTTGCTCGTGGTGCCGCTGGGGCCCGCCGGGCCGCTGCGGGGGGCGTGGGTCTTCGCGTGTCCCTACCGGCCCCACCGCCCGGGCCCCGAGGCCTGGGGGGCGCTGCTCGACGCCGCGCGGCACCCGGCCCTGCTCCAGAGCCTGGGCCCCGACGACCCGCCGGGCGAGGAGGGCCACCGCAGCGCCGCGAGCCTGCTGCGCAGCCTGGGGGAAAGCGACGTGTCCTCGGCCCTCGCCGAGCGGGGACTACACCACCTCGTCGGTGAGGACGGCGCGCAGGCGGGCGCCTACCTCACGGTGCGGGGCGCGCCGGGGGCCACCCCGGGGGCGGGTGAGGTCTCGACGCTGGTGGAGGTCGGTCCCCGGGAGGGGGCTTCCCCCCTGCGGGTGCCCGACGAGATCGTGCGCCGCGTGACCCGGCAGGGCGAGCCCCTGTCGCTGACCTCCCCGCACCCCCTGCTGCCCGACCCGCTCACGAGCGCGCTCCTCACCCCCGTGCAGGGGTCGGGGGGAACGGCGGGTGTGCTCGCCCTCCTCGACACGCGGGCGGGGGCACAGCCTGCTCCCGAGACGCCGGGCCTGCTCGCCCTGCTCGCCGAGCGGCTGGGGCAGGCCGCCGAGCGGCAATCGGCCCTGCGCGACCTCACCCGCACCCGCGAGCAGGCCTTCCACGTCCTGGGCAAGGTGCTCGAATACCGCTCCTACGAGACCAAGGGCCACACCGACCGGGTGACGGCCCTCGCCCTGCGGCTGGGCACCCACCTCGACCTGGAGTACGGCGACCTCGCGCACCTGAGGTGGGGGGCGTACCTCCACGACCTCGGCAAGATCGCCATCCCCGACGCGGTGCTCCTCAAGCGCGGGCCGCTGACCCCCACCGAGCGCGAGCTGATGCGCGGGCACGTCACCATCGGCGAGTTCATCTTGCGCGAGCAGGGCTTCGTGCCGGGCGAGGTGCTGGAGGTCGTGCGGCACCACCACGAGCGCTGGGACGGTCGCGGCTACCCCGACGGGTTGAGGGGCGAGGAAATTCCCCTGCTCGCCCGGCTCTTCACGGTCGTGGACGTGTACGACGCCCTGACCAGCGAGCGGCCCTACAAGCCGTCGTGGACCCACGAGGACGCCCTCGCCGAGCTGCGGCGCATGGCGGGCAGGCACCTCGACCCGGCGTTGCTGGAGGCCTTTCTCACCCTGCCGGAGTTGCCCGGCCTGGCGCCCTCCCTTCCGGCCTAGCGCGGCCCGGCCCCGCACGGGGTAGGCAAGGCGTGTCCGGCGTCCGCGCCCCCCCTCCTATACTCCTGCGCATGAGACTCGCCATCGTCGGCGTCGGGAAACTCGGCCTCGCCCTTCTCGAAGGGGTCACGTCGCGCGGCGTGCTGCGCCCGGCGGACATCGGCCTGCTCGACGCGAACGCCGCCCGCGCCGCCGATCTCGCCTCCCGCACCGGCGCCCGCGTCGTCACCCGCGCCGACCTCGCCCTCTCCGAGCGCATCCTGGTGAGCGTGCAGCCGCGCGTCTTTCCCGAGATCAGCGAGTGGCTCGCCCAGGAGAGCGCGGGCTACGTCAGCACGATGGCGGGGGTCAGCACCGCCACCCTCGCCCGGCGCCTGGGAACGAGGCGCGTCGTGCGGGTGATGCCCAACCTCGCCGCCACCATCGGGCGCAGCCAGACCGCGATCACCGCCCCCCGCGAGGCCGAGGACGCCGGGGACCTCGCCTTCGCCCGGACGCTTTTCGGCTCCGTCGGCGACGCCTACGACCTCCCCGAACACCTCTTCAACGCCTTCACCGGCATGAGTGCGTCGGGCCCCGCCTACGCCGCCGTCGTCGCCGAGGCGCTCGCGGACGGCGGCGTCCGCATGGGCTTGCCCCGCGCCCTCGCCCACGAACTCGCCGCCAAGCTCCTCGTCGCCAGCGGGGAGCTCCTGCAACAGCGGGCGCACCCCGGTCTCCTCAAGGACGAGGTGTCGAGCCCCGGCGGCACCACCATCGCCGGGCTGGAGGCGCTGGAGGTCGCGGGGGTGCGCGGCGCCTTCATGCGCGCGGTCGTGGCGGCGACCCGGCGGGGAAGCGAGCTGGGGAAGGATCAGGAGTAGGGAAGGCGAAGAGGGAGTGCGCCTGCATCTGGCCGCGCCGATGCCTAGCTGTGGAAGAGTAAGCAACCGATGGCGACCAAGAACGAGCGCAAGACGGAAGAGTTGATCCGACAAGCCTTCCGCGACCACAGTTACTACGACCCGGCGAACGACGTGCAGGTGGAGGAGCAGAAGAGCGCCATCGAGAGCGTGAAGCGAGCCATGAAGGGCGCCAGCAAGACCGGCAAGAGCGGTATCGGCGCGCCTGAATTCGTCGTGTCCGATCATGGCACGCCCGACTTCCTGCTGATCGCGGAAGCGAAAGCTGACCCGCGCGACCACATCAGTCTGCGCGTGCCCGGCTTGCTTGACGGCACCTTGGAGCCGGCACCGGCCGACCCCGTGGAAGGGCTGGAGGCCATCAAGGCTGCCAACAAATACGCTGTGGACGGCGCGCTGCACTACGCTCGCTTTCTGAGCCGCGAGCACAACGTAATCGCCTTGGGTGTTAGCGGAGAGACCGCCAAGGCTTTAAAGGTCAGCGCCTACCTGTGGCCTAAGGGGGCTACGCGGCCCAAATTGCTCACCAACGAGGCCGGCCACCCCGTCGAAGCCATCGTATCCTGGCCGGACTTTATCCGGCTCGCCAGCTTCGATGAAAATGTGCGCCAGCGCCGCATGGCCGACCTGATGGACTTTAGCCGGACGCTGCACGACTTCATGCGGGATCACGGCAAGCTTAGCGAATCTGAAAAGCCCCTTTTGGTCTCGGGCACGTTGATCGCATTGAGGACCCCGGCTTCTCGCTGGCGTACGGTGCCTACAGCCCGGCCGACCTACAGAAGAAATGGTTGGAGGCAATTCAAGATCAGATCAGGAAAGCCGACATCCCCCAGGCGAAGAAGGACAATATGGCCCAGCCCTAGAGGCTGCCAAGAAGGCTATGCAAAAAGGGGCTTGAGGTTGTTGCACAGCAGAACGCAGGCGGCCAGGAAATGGAACCCGACGAGGGTGGACGGCAGCCGCTCCAAGTCTCGTCCCAAGCGCCGG
>NZ_PNOR01000083.1 GCF_002869765.1 Deinococcus planocerae
CCACGCTGCGGGCCGGGGCGGGCGGCGGCGAGGCCGCCAGCCGCGCGTCCAGGGCCACCTCCGCCGCCACGAGCGCGGCCACCCCCGTGGGGGCGGGAGGGGGGGGCGCCGCGTGCAGCCGCGCGCTCCAGGCGATCTCGCCCGCGATCTGCTCCGCGCAGGTGCGCCGGGGGCGGGGGCGTTCCAGGCCGCTCAGCGTGGACGTCGTCCGGGCGAGGCGGCGGCGCAGGTCCTCGACCTCGGGGCGGTGACCGAGCCGGGCCAGCCGCCCGCGCTCGGCGGGGGTGAGGTCACCCTCCGCCTCGCGGTGCAGCAGGTCGAGCAGGTCGTGTTCCGGGGCCATACAACTCTCCTACGTGCGGCGGCCCGGCCCGGTTCCCGCACCTGCCTAGACCCCGGCAGGGTCGGGGGCCCGGTAGTCGCCGCTCTTGCCGCCCGTCTTGGCGAGCAGGCGAATCCCGGTGACCTCGATGGCCTTGCTCGCCGCCTTGAGCATGTCGTATACGTTGAGCGCCGCGACGGTGACGGCGGTCAGGGCCTCCATCTCGACCCCCGTGGGCGCGGTCGTGTGGACGGTGGCGCGCACCCGCACGCCCTCTTCTTCCAGCGTGACCTGCACGTCGGCCCCCGTGACAGGGATGGGGTGGCACAGCAGCACGAGGTCGGCGGTGCGCTTGCTGCCCGCCAGCCCCGCCAGCCGGGCGACGGTGAGGGGGTCGCCCTTGGGATTCGTGCCCGCCTCCAGCGCCGCCCGCGCCTCGGGGGGCAGGCGCACCCAGCCCTCGGCGGTCGCGGTGCGCAGGGTGCTCGCCTTGCCGCTCACGTCCACCATCCGCGGCAGGCCGTCCCGGAAATGGGTGAGTTCGGGGGCGGCCTCGTCCCGGCCCATCCTCAGTCCTCCGGGAGCTTGAGGTCGCGCAGGGCCGCGAAGGGATTCTGGGTCGTGTGGGCCGAGCCCTCCGGCGTGCCCAACAGGTCATCGATCTCCTCGACCGGGACCTGCGCCATGTGCTCGCAGGGGCCCTCGTTGAGGTCGTCGCCGCACACCTGGCACAGGCCCTTGCAGTCGGGGGCGTGGAGCACGGTGAGGGGGGCTTGCAAGAGGGCCGTCTCCGCGAGGTAAGCGCTGAGGTCGAGGTCGGGGTCGCCGAAGACGAGCACCTCCTCGCCCGTCTCGGCCTCCTCCAGGTACGGCTCGTCCACCGCAGGGTCGTAGCGCAGCAGGGTGCCCAGCCGCAGGTCGAGCGCCACCTCCACGTCGCGCAGGCAGCGGGCGCACTCCATCACGATGTCGGGGGCGAAGGAGCCTTGGAGGTACATTTCGTTTCCGCCGAGGGAATTGACATCGACCCGGTAGGCGGCGGGCCGCACGAAACGCAGGGTCTGGGTCTGGCCGCCCTGTTGATATTCGAGGTGATCCAGGGCTCCCGCCGCGTGCGCGTCCGACGACGTGCGCAGCAGCGAACCCAGGTGAATGCGGGGCGTATCGGTCATCCCTCCATGATAGGCCCGCCGCCTCCGCCTCACCGCGTTCCCGGCACGCTGTGGCCGCGCCTCGGGCGGTCGGGTCCCACACGGAGGGAGGCGTCCGGCCCGGCAAAGCGAACCTGTCCACGGCGGCTGTGCTCGTCGTGGTCCGGGGGACGGGAGACGGGTCCCGGGCCGCCGCCCTGGGTGGGTCACGCCAGTTCGACGACGCTGGCGTCCGAGAGGGTGAGCTTGTGGGTGCTGGGCACCTTGCGCCCGCCGCGCACCTGGGCGCGCACGCCGATCAGGCAGTCTTGCAGCCGGGTGCTGACGCACTCGATGCGCGCCTCGGCGTCGATGACGCTGTGCTCGACCTCGGCGTTGCGAATCACGCTGTCGCGCCCGATGCTCGTGAAGGGGCCGATGTAGGCGTCCTCGACGACCACCCCCTCACCGAGGAGGACCGGCCCGACGATCTTGCTGCGGATGACCTGCGCCGAGGCGGGGATGACCACCCGGCCCGTCAGGCGCGACTCGGTGACGGTGCCCTGCACGTCGAGTTCGATGCGTTCGAGCAGCAGCCGGTTGGCGTCGAGGAGGTCGAGGGGGCGTCCCGTATCCTTCCACCAGCCCTCCACCCGCTGCCCGAGCACCGCACCGCCCCGGTCGATCAGGCCCTGGATCGCGTCGGTGATCTCGTACTCGCCGCGCGACGAGGGGGGCAGGTGTTCGAGGATCTCGAAGACCTCCGGGGTGAAACAGTACAGCCCCGCCACCGCGAGGTTGCTCGGCGGGTTCTTGGGCTTTTCGACCAGCCGGGTGATGCGTTCGCCGTCGAGCTGCGCCACCCCGAAGGCGGTCGGATCGGGCACCTCGACGAGGGCGATCAGCGCCGCGGGCCGCTCCTGCCGGAAACGCTCCACGAAGGGCCGCGCGCCGAACTCGAAGAGGTTGTCGCCCAGATACACGCAAAAGTCGTCCCCGCCCACCCACTCGCGCGCCATCATGACGGCGTGGCCCAGGCCGAGCTGTTCGTGCTGGTCGATCAGGGTGACGGACACCCCCTCGACCTTGCGCAGCGCGTCGCCGATCTCCTCGCGCGTGACCTCCGAGACGATGACGCCGATCTCGGTAATGCCCGCCTCCACCAGGGTGCGCGTGGCGTGCCGGATGATGGGCTGGCCCGCCACGCGCAGCACCGGCTTGGGACGGGTAAAGGTCAGGGGACGGAGCCGGGTGCCCAGCCCCGCCGCAGGAATGATCGCCTTCATAGGTCCCCCAGTGTAGGCCCTGGCCCGTGCGGCAGGTCGTGAGGGAAAACAGTACCCCCAAGGCTCCACCCCCCGACGGGCGCGGTTCCGGCCTCGCCCGGGGGAGCGGCACGGCCCTGATGGGGGGCGGGGCTCCGCTCCCGGCCCAGGCTGACCGACAGATGAGCGCCGATGAGAACGGCACTTCCCGGCATTTCCTAAGGGTGAGGTCTCTTGCTATAACTCAGGAGTTGCACCTCGCATAGCGCAGTGAATAGCCGTGCTGGCGGAGAAATTCCGAGTTTCTGCTGAACGTCAGGAGCAGGCGGTTCAAATGAACGTCTGGCATGACCGTCATCAGTGCCAGAGC
>NZ_PNOR01000084.1 GCF_002869765.1 Deinococcus planocerae
GGCGCGCCCAGCGACCCGGCCCCGTGCGCCTCCCGCAGGGCGGCCCCGCGCTCCTCCAGGTCCGGGCGGGCGCGCAGCAGCGCCGCGAACTCGCGGGTCAGGTCGGCGAGCTGGCGTCCGGCGTGCTCGCGTTCGAGGGCGAGCACCCGCGCCTGCGCCTCCGGGTCAGGGGCAGCCGGGGTGCCCGGGCCGGCCACCGGCTGCACCAGGGACGATTCGAGCAGCTTGCGCAGGTTGAAGGTGACCGTGCGCGCCCGCTCGACCTCGGCGGGGAGGAGGGTGCCCTGCCCCTGGGCCTCGTCGATCTGGGTGATCAGGTTCTCCAGGCGCCGGACGTCCTTGCCGCCCATCCCCCCCACCCGCGCGAAGGCGGCGCGCAGCTCCGCGAGGTCCTGCGCCTGGGTGACGAGCCCCTCCTCCAGGCGGCGCTCCATCAGGCTGATCAGGTCCTGGCCCTCGCGCACGAGGCTGCTCGCGTCCCGCCCGGCGTCCTCCTCCTGCCGGGCGACCCCCAGCACCCCGCGCAGCCGCTGGGTCTCGGGCCAGTCGAAGTACAGGGAAAAACGCCGCACGCCCTCCTCCAGCGCCGTGAGGTCGCTGCCGGGGAGGGGCGGGGGAGCGCCGTCCTGCGCCGCCTTGTGCAACTCCGCGATGACCTCCGACACCCGCCGCTTGGCGAGGGGCGCGGGCACGCTGAGCTGAAGGCGCTTGAACACCTCGCGCTTGAGGATGTCCTCGAGCGCGGCGGCGTCGAGCCTCGCGGGGGGGAGGCCGCGGGCCTGGGCGGCGTCCTGAACGATGCGTTCGAGCGCGCGGGGCGAAACGAGGTCGCCGAGCAGCCGCGCGGGCAAGCGGGCGAGGGCGGTCTCCACGGTCACGCGCGGCTCCGGGAGTCACGGGGAGCGGGGGTCACGTGGGTTCCTCGTCCCAGTCGAGGCTGTGGGGAACCGCCGGGCGCGAGGCCGCCGGGGCGCCGATCAGGCCGAACTGCACGCACAGCCCCCGGAAGCCGAAGGCGGCCAGCCCGATGCCAAGCGCCGAGGTGAGGGCCCACAGCGGCACCCCGTACGCCCCCTGCGACAGGGTGAGGGTGCTCGCCCCCGCGAGGAGCGGGACCCCCAGCCGGTCGCCCAGCCAGCCCAGGAACCCGAAGACCCCCTCCAGGAAGACGGGCAGCAGCAGCAGCCCGAGCGCCGCCGAGATCGCCCGCCACGAGGCGTTGCGCCCCCCGAAGGCGAGGTTGAGGAGATACAGCGGCACGAACGCGAGAAGCGCCAGCCCCAGGAACACGGCGGCCCGCAGGCCCCCCCCGAACGACCAGGCCACCCCCGCCGAAACGGCGTCGAGCCGGCTGGGGCGCTCCCCGGCGGCCTCGCGTTCCAGCGCCCCCAGCCCGGCGATCAGGGCCTGCACCTCCGCCGGACGGGGAGAGCGCCTCTCCTGCGCGGCGGTGAGGGTCTCCAGGAGGCCGCTGTAGCCGGGCGCCTGGCGCACCTTGCCGGTCTGCGTGGCGAGGGCCACCCCCGCCCGTTCGAGGGCCGCCCGCGTCGCCTCGCCGTCCCCGTGTCCGGCGGCGGTGAGGGCCTGACCGAGGGCCGCGTAAATCCCGTCCACCCCCGGTGCCCGGGGTGAGGTGCCCGCGGCGGGTGGGGAGGCGGGCGTCCGGGCGGGTTGGGCCGCCGGGGAGGAGGCCGGGGCCTGCGCCTGGGGCTGGGGGGCGGGCCCCGGCGCCTGCGCGGCAGCCTGGGGCGGGGTGGCGAGGGCCGCGTTCAGGGCCGCCGCTCCCCGGCGCAGCGTGCCCAG
>NZ_PNOR01000085.1 GCF_002869765.1 Deinococcus planocerae
GGGTCTCCCTCGCTTTTGGTGACGCGGGCCGCCGGGCGTCAAGGCCGGTAAAGCACCCTGGCCTTGAGAAGGTCCAACCCTGCCCGGCCGTACATGCTTCGCTTGATGGTCTTGAGCCGATTCACCTGACCCTCGACCTGTCCGTTGCTGTACGACGTCTCCAACGCAGCTCGTACCGCATCAAAGTCGCGGTCGAGCCCGACCGCAAAGGCCTGAAGCTCTTTGACCTCGCTCTGTTCCAGCTCGCTGAGCCAACCCCGCAGGGGGAGCGCCTCGTGGCCCCCAAGCAGGCGCCAGCCCGTCGTCAGTAGGCGTTCGACCTGCACGAACTCGGGCATCGCTGTTCGGCCTGCCTCCAGCAGCGCGCCCACCTGGGGCGCGCGCAGGGTCCTGGGAGCCAACACGGCCCAGGAGAGCGTCCTGGGCGAGGGACAGACGAACCTCTGGGCTGGCGTCGCAGGCGGAGAAGCGAGGCGAAGGGGGCGACAAAAGTCGCGGACCGCGGTGTAGCCACCGCGGTACCCCTGCCCCCGCAGTTCCTGGTGCAACGCCACGGCGTTGCAGTGGCCCGCCTGCCACTGCGAGGTCAGCCAGTCCTCATAGGGGGCCAAGCGACGGGGGCGAGGGGACCGCGCGGCGGTCCCCGGGTGCTGCTCCCACTGGGCGTATTTTCGGACGGTCCCCCGAGCGACCCCAGCCGCACGGGCCACCTGAGCCCCAGGCAGCCCCTGGGCCAGCAGGCGTTTGACCGCCTCGAAGCGTTGCTGCTGATGGGCGGAAGGGGGACGAGTCTGCGGTGGGGCAGCAGGCTCTTCCGGTGGGTCTTGGGCAGCGACTTCGACGGCCCCAGGGTCGGGGACCAGGAGCGCCTTGCCCAAAGCGGCGAACGTGGCGTGGGTCCGCTGAAAGTAGCGTTCCAGGGTCTCGCGCAGGTTCTTCAGCAAATGCCAGCGGTCGGCGACCTGTTGGGCCTGGGGCGCACCCCGCGCTGCTCCCTCCTGGTAGGCCCCGCCGCGATCCCGGGTGATGACTTCGACCTCGGGGTGGCTCGTGAGCCACCCCGCCAGGGTGTCCGCTTCCCGATCCGGCAACAGGTCCACGACGCAGTGCCGCTCCAGGTCGACCAGGATGGTGCCGTACGTCTTTCCCTTACACCATGCCCAGTCATCGACCCCTAGATGACGGACCGGGACGACCGCGGGTGCCCGAGGCTGTCGGACCTGAGCGAGCAGGGCATCGGCGCTGACCGGGCAGCCACAGTGCCCCAGAACTCGAGCAGCACTCTCCGCGCCCACCTCCAGCGCGACCAGGCTGTTCTGGCGCTCCAGGCGAGCCGTCTTGCGCCGCCAAGGGAAGGCGACCGAGGGTAGGCGCTCACAGAAGATGCGCTGCGCGCATCCCGACGAGTCGCAGAAGAACTTGCGGACCGTCAGACGCAGACGGACACGCCGCCCCAGCAGGGCGACGTCCTTGAGGATGCGGGTGTAGCGGCTGTGGCGATGGGACGAGGCTTGCCCGCAGGCCGGGCAGAGTCCCGTCGGTGCTCGGCTTTCCAGGTCGAGCCAGAGCACTTCGGGCTGGTCGTGGGTGGAGCGGAGGGTCAACAGCTCGGGATCGGGGAGGCAGGACTGGAGGTCCATGCCCGAAGTATCCGCACCCGGCGGCCCGCGTCACCAAAAGCGAGGGAGACCCATGTT
>NZ_PNOR01000087.1 GCF_002869765.1 Deinococcus planocerae
GCCGTGGTGACCGATCCTGGCAGGCGTGCCCGTCCCCCACAACTGGCAGCGGTCGTTTTCCGACTTCCTGTCTCCTTGTCTGAAAATCTTCGACCATCCCAAGCAGCGCACCTGCCTCCCCAGATACGTTCGGGGCCTGCTCGCCCCTCTGGAACGAAAGAGCACTGAGCCCATTGCCGAGCATGTCGGGCAGCCGTATCAAAGCCTCCACCACTTCCTGAACGTTAGTCCCTGGGCCACCGACCCGCTTGAACGCCTCCTGGCCGAACGTGCTCAGTCGCTCTGTGGCGGCAAAAACGCCGTCCTGATCATCGATGACACGGCTCTGCCCAAGAGTGGCGAGCACAGCGTCGGCGTCGCTCACCAATACTGCGGTGCGCTCGGAAAACTCGCCAACTGTCAGGCGCTGGTGACCCTGACCCTGGCCGACCAGCGCGTCTTCGCGCCGCTGGGCATGCGGCTGTTCCTGCCCAGGGGCTGGACGGACGATCCAGATCGTTGCCATTTGGCAGGCGTACCCGAGGATCTCCAAAGGTACAAGTCGAAGGGCGAGCTCGCCCTGGAAGAGCTCGACCGGGTCCGAGCGCAGGGGGTCACGTTCCGGGTCGTGCTGGCTGACGCCGGGTACGGCGTCAGCAAAGAGTTCCGTCAGGCGCTCACCACCCGGGGCCTCACCTGGGCCGTGGGTGTCGTGGGGCACCAGAAGGTGTTCGGCGAGCATGTGACCAGCCACGACCCGCCGCCCAGAGTCAAGGGAAAGGGACGACCCAGCAAGCATCCGGTCCCGAGTGAGCAGGCACGTCCCGTCAGGGACGTGCTGCATGCCTTACCCCCGCACCACTGGCACACGGTCAAGGGCGGCAAGAAGTCGCGCTGGGTCGTGGTACGAGCGCGCATCGCTGACGGTGTCGAGGACGCGCGGGGACGCCATCTCCCCGGCGAGCTGGTGTGGGTGGTCGGGGAAAAGCGTCGGGGTGGTGAGCTCAAGTATTACGTCACCAATCACTCAGCGAGCACTTCCAAGGCGCAGATCGTTCGGGACCTCAAGGCGCGCTGGTCGTGCGAAACGCTGCACCAGCAGGCCAAAGAAGAGTTGGGGTTGGATCACTTCGAGGGGCGATCGTGGCGGGGCCTGACGCATCACGTGGCGTTGGTGATGTTGACGATGCTGTTCTTGCAGACTGTACGCACCGCGACCTGCGGCACCGCGCAGGTCGTGACCTTGCCACAGGCCCGGCGAGAAGCGAGCCGGACCCTGGAGGAGGTCCGGCTCGATCGGTGTCCGCATTGCGGGGAACAACTGCGGGGAGCGTCCCCATGAGCCTGAACGGAAGTGACAAAGTCCTG
>NZ_PNOR01000088.1 GCF_002869765.1 Deinococcus planocerae
CGCCCAGCCAGATGTAACGGGCGAGGAGCAGGGCCGCCACGACATAGAGGATGGGGCTGACCTGCCGCGCCCGCCCGCTCAGCAGCTTGATGGCGCAGTAGCTGATCACGCCCAGGGACACCCCGTTGGCGATGGAGAAGGTCAGCGGCATGGCAATCACCGTCAGGAAGGCGGGCAACCCTTCGCTGATGTCGTCCCAGTCCACATGGCGCACGCCCTCCATCATCAGGGCGCCGACCAGGATCAGGGCGGGCGCGGTGGCGGCTCCCGGAATCGCGGCGGCGAGCGGCCACAGGAACATGGCGAGGAGGAAGAGCACCCCCACCGTCACGGCGGTCAGCCCCGTGCGCCCGCCCTCCCCGATGCCGCTCGCCGACTCCACATAGGCGGTGGTCGTGCTCGTGCCCACGAAGGCGCCGAACATAGCGGCCAGCCCGTCCATCGCGAAGGTCCGGCGCGCGCGGGGCATGTCCCCCTGGGCGTCGAGGTAGCCCGCGCGCTGGGCGAGGCCCGTCAGGGTGCCGGTCGCGTCGAAGAAGTCCACGAAGAAGAAGGTGAACACGACGCTGAGGAGCCCCAGGCCAAGCGCCCCCGCGATGTCGAGCTGTCCGACGAGGGAGGAGGGCCAGACCGGCGTGCCGAAGATGCCCAGGAAGGCGCCGCTGAACCCGGGGAAGGCCCGCAGGGCCCCGTTCTCCCCCCCCGCATACACGGCGGCGCCGGTGGCGATGGCGATGGCGGTGGTCGCGAGGATGCTCCACAAGATGGCGCCGGTCACCCGGCGGCTCATCAACACGGCGGCGATGACCAGGCCGAGCAGGGCCAGCCACACCGTCGGGGCCCGCAGCGAGCCCAGCCCGAGCAGGGTCGCCTCGTTGCTGACGACCAGCCCGGCGCTGCGCAGCCCCAGGAAGGCCAGAAAGGCCCCGATCCCGCCCGTGATCGCGAACTTCAGCGAGGTGGGGATGGCCCGCACGATGGCCTGCCGCGCGCCAAGAACGCTGAGGAGCACGAACAGGATGCCGCTGATGAAGACCGCACCGAGGGCGGTCTGCCAGGGCACGCCCAGCCCCTGTACCACCGTGAAGGCGAAAAAGGCGTTCAAACCCATGCCGGGCGCCTGGGCGAAGGGGTACTTGGCGACCAAACCCATCACCAGCGAGCCGAAGGCGGCGGCGAGGGCGGTGGTCATCAGGAGCTGCACGAAGGCGTTGGGCACGTTGATCGCCGCGGACAGCACCTGCGGGTTCACGAAGAGGATGTAGCTCATCGTGAGGAAGGTCGTCAGGCCCGCCCTCATCTCGCGCGAGACGGT
>NZ_PNOR01000089.1 GCF_002869765.1 Deinococcus planocerae
CTTAGGTCTTGCATCTGGATAAGGTGAGTGAATACCCGTGCTGGCGCAGGAATTCTTCCTCTCGACAGACCTGTGCAGCGAGTCGTTGAATGACCAGCAGGGGCAGGGCCACCCGGGCGGCGACTTCCGCCGCCTGTTCCAGTGAAAGGGTGTCGGCGCGGCAGAGCATCGCCAAGGTGAACGCGGCAAAGACCAGTAGCACCCAGCGGTCGAGCCCCTGAGCGGTTCGCAACGCGAACCGGTTGAGCCCAAAGCCGTGCTTGGCCTCTTTGAAAAATGACTCGATGGCCCAGCGCCGTGCGCCCTCACGGGCGACCCTGTCGCCCGCGAGCAGTTGAGAGGCGACCGAGAAAAAGGTCCGCTCCCCTCGGTCGACCCGGGCCAGGGTCAGGGGCTCCCAGGGCCAGTTGGCCAGATGAATCCAGCCCCCGTGTTCACAGTCCTCCACCGTGACGTGGCCGGGATGGTCGGTGCGTCGAGTTGAACGGACCCCGACCACGAACTCAAAGCCCAGGTCCCGCACACCTTGCAGGAAGGCCGAGGACTCGAAACCACTGTCCCCCAACACCCACACGTCGAAGCGGCGACTTACCTCGGCGGGCACGGTTGCCAGCAGGTCCAGGGCGAGCCGGACGGGGGAAGGGGACCCCTTCCCCCGGTACACTCGGTAGCCCACAGGGAACTTGAAGTTCCCATACACCGCGTACAGCACCACCAGATGAATGCCGTAGACCTCGTTGTAGACGCGGACGAAGGGCAGCTTGCGTCCCGTCTTTGGAACGCTCGTCAGGTCGACACACAATCGCAGGCGAGGGAGGTGTTTGCGTCGTGCCGCGCGCAGCAGGGCCTGCCACTGGCCCTGCACGAGGGTCGCCCAGCAGACTGCCGTGTCCCATTCGTACACGTTCAGCAGGCGACTCAGCGCACTGGCGCTGACGGGTTGGGCGCGATGCAGTGCCTTTTTCGTCTTCAGGTCCAGGAAGAGCCCTAGCGCAGCCTCCAGGCTGCGCTGCTGGTACGGGCTGGTCGGGACAGCGAGGAGCGCATCTGCCAAAATACGAGCGCGCTCCCCGCGAAGCTTGAGGTTCCACACACCCTCTTTCTCGCCCCTGGGAGCGCTTTTTCGCTACCTATTCAGGTGCAAGTTCTGAG
>NZ_PNOR01000090.1 GCF_002869765.1 Deinococcus planocerae
CTCAGGAGTTGCACCTGCATAACGACGGGGAAGCGCTCCCAGCCGAGAAAATCTGGGAGTGTCTACGTCACAGATTCTGGGGGAGCGCGTCCGCATTCTGGCAGATGAGTTCCTGGCCGTTCCAACCACGTCCTACCAACAGCGCAGCCTGGAGGCTGCGCTGTCGATGTTCCTGGACACTGCCACCAAAACGGCGTTGCACCGCGCTGAGTTGGTCAGCAAAAGTGCGCTGAGCCGCCTCCTGAACGAGTACCCCTGGGATACGGCACAGGGTTGGGCCATCTTGCAGCGCGCCCAGTGGGACGCGCTGCTTGTCGCGGCCCGACGAAAACACCGCCCACTCCTGCGGCTGAGTGTCGACCTGACCAGCATCGAAAAAAAGGGCAGCACGCTGCCCTTCGTTCGCGTCTATAACGAGGTTCACGGCATCCATCTGGTCGTGTTGTTCGCCGAATACGGAGCGGTGAAGTTTCCCGTGGGGTACCGGGTCTACCGGGGCAAGGGGACAGCGACCCCAGTGACTCTGGCACGAGAACTTCTGCGAACCGTCCCAGACGCGATCCGTCGTCGATTCCGGATTCGCGTGTTAGCAGACAGCGGATTCGAATCCGCTGTCTTCCTGGATGAAGTCAGGCAGCTGGGCTTCGAGTTTGTGGTGGGCGTTCGGTCAACCCGGCGGACGATGCACCCAGGCGAGGTCACGGTGGCTGACTGTCCGCATGGAGGCTACATCGAATTGAAGAACTGGCCGCATGACCCGCTGGTGCTGGGTCGCGTCGACCGTGGAGACCGGGTGTTTCACGCGGTTTCTTCGGAACTGATGGAAGGCGACGAGGTGGTCGCCGAGGGGGCAAAGCGGTGGAGTGAGGAATCGTTCTTCAAGGAGGGCAAGCACCAGTTTGGTCTGGCGCAGTTCGCATTGCGAACTGCTGTGGGCCTGGATCGCTGGGTCCTGCTGGTGTTCCTGGCCTGGACACTGGCCATCCTGCACCGAGAGACCGGGATGACCCTGGAGGCGTGTGCTGCTCTGGCACTGATGACGGTCATGCCAGACGTTCATTTGAACCGCCTGCTCCTGACGTTCAGCAGAAACTCGGAATTTCTCCGCCAGCACGGCTATTCACTGCGCTATGCGAGGTGCAACTCCTGAG
>NZ_PNOR01000091.1 GCF_002869765.1 Deinococcus planocerae
CCGACGGTCGAGAAGCTGGCCTACGACCAGATCGACAAGGCCCCCGAAGAAAAGGCCCGCGGCATCACCATCAACACCGCCCACGTCGAGTACAACACCCCCACCCGCCACTACTCCCACGTCGACTGCCCCGGCCACGCCGATTACGTCAAGAACATGATTACCGGCGCCGCCCAGATGGACGGCGCGATCCTGGTCGTCAGCTCCGCGGACGGCCCGATGCCCCAGACGCGCGAGCACATCCTGCTCGCGCGCCAGGTGGGCGTGCCCTACATCGTCGTGTTCATGAACAAGGTGGACATGGTGGACGACGAGGAGCTGCTCGAGCTCGTCGAGATGGAAGTGCGCGAGCTTCTCTCGAAGTACGAGTTCCCCGGGGACGATCTGCCGGTGGTCAAGGGCAGCGCCTTGCAGGCGCTGGAACAGCTCCAGCAAAACCCCAAGACCCAGCGCGGCGAGAACCCGTGGGTCGACCGCATCTGGGAACTGCTCGACGCGGTGGATTCTTACATCCCCACCCCCGAGCGCGACACCGACAAGACCTTCCTGATGCCCGTCGAGGACGTCTTCACCATCACCGGGCGCGGCACCGTCGCCACGGGTCGTGTGGAGCGCGGGGTGGTCAAGGTCCAGGACGAGGTGGAGATCATCGGGCTGCGTGACACCAAGAAGACCACCGTGACCGGGATCGAGATGCACCGCAAGCTGCTCGACCAGGGCATGGCCGGCGACAACGTGGGCGTGCTGCTGCGCGGCGTCGCGCGCGACGACGTGGAGCGCGGTCAGGTGCTGGCCAAGCCCGGCAGCATCAAGCCGCACACCAAGTTCGAGGCCAGCGTGTATGTGCTGTCCAAGGATGAGGGGGGGCGTCACTCGGCGTTTTTCGGGGGGTACCGTCCGCAGTTCTACTTCCGGACGACGGACGTGACCGGTGTGGTGGCGTTGGCGGAGGGGGTGGAGATGGTGATGCCCGGGGATAACGTGACGTTCACGGTCGAGCTGATCAAGCCGATTGCCATGGAAGAGGGCCTGCGCTTTGCCATCCGCGAGGGGGGCCGCACCGTCGGCGCCGGCGTCGT
>NZ_PNOR01000092.1 GCF_002869765.1 Deinococcus planocerae
AGCGGAGGTTGTTGTCGACGGGGAGGGCGGCGATGGCGCGGTGGGTGGCGGCGCCACGGGCACCGAGCAGCGAGAACAGCAGGGTCAACCCCGAGGCGAGCAGCCAGCCCAGCCCGGTGTTGCGGGCCGTCGTGCGGGCGACGCTCTCGGCGGTCTGGGCGAGCTGCTGGCCCTGCTGCTGGAGGCGGTTGATCTCGTTGGAGACCACCGTGCGCACTTCCTGCGCCTGAGCCGCGCTCAGCCCCTGGTTCTGGAGCCGGGCCTGAAAGTTCTGCCCGGTCAGCGCGTTCTGGATCGCCTGCACGCGGGCCGGAATGAAGTCGGTGATGGTCGACAGGTTCTGGTTGCCCAGGTCATACGCGCTGCGGCGGAAGATGTTGCTCACCACGTTGGCGGCGGCGTTCACCTGCGTCTGGTTCAGGCTGGGGCTGTTTTGCGCGATCAAGGCCGCCACGTCCTGCTGGTCAACCCCGTTGATGAAGTTTTGCAGGCCGTTCTGGACATTGCCGCTCTGGGCGGCGTTGCCCGCCGCGTTGGTGACGGTGCCCGCCACGTTGCCGAGCACGTTGGTGGCGGTGCCCAGCAGGCTGCTCAACACGTTGTAGGTCAGCAGCGTCGTGAGCAGGACGAGCAGGCCGCCGGTGACGAGCCCGGTGAGCGAAGCGTCGTCGTGGCTCATGGCGGCGATGCCGTCGGTGTTGCGGGTGGCGGGGGCGCTGGCGCGCACGGCGGTGCGGCCTGCGGCCCAGGCGCCGATCAGGGCGGCGAGGGCGGTCCAGATCGCGGCCTGAATGCCGGTGCCGGTGAGGGTGATGCCGGTCAGCGCGGTGATGACCAAGCCCAGGGCGAGGATGGTCAGGGTGGTGACGAAGCCGAGCACCAGCCCGGCGAAGATGCCGGGCCAGGACAGGCGGTGCGACAGGCGGTCGGTGTTCAGGGTCATGCGCTTCTCCTTCGGGTGCCG
>NZ_PNOR01000093.1 GCF_002869765.1 Deinococcus planocerae
TAGAGGCTGCCAAGAACACGGTTGAACTTTCGGGTAAGAGTCTGGGCAGGGCAGAATGCGGGGGTGACCCGGCGAGGCTACCCCAGCGACGTGGACGACGACACGTACCTCTTCCTACTGCCATATCTCCTGCTCAGTCCCAAGGACGCTCGGCAGCGCAAATACCCTATCCGAGACATCTTCAACGCACTGTTGTGGGTCGCCCGCACCGGCGCACAGTGGGCCTACCTCCCCAACGATTTTCCGCCCGCAGAAACGGTGCGCCAACAGGCGCACCGCTGGTTTGAGGCTGGATGCTTCGAGAACGCCGCTCATGACCTACGGCTCCTGTCCCGTGTCGAGCGGTCAAGGAACGGGGAGCCGACGGCCATCATCATCGACAGCCGGACCCTCCAAAGCACCCCGGAGAGCGGGCACCGCGCCGGGTACGACGGTGCCAAAAAACGCCAGGGCACCAAGGTGCATCTCGCCGTGGACACCCTGGGCCACCTGCTAGCCGTCCTGACCACGCCCGCAAACGAGCAGGACAGAGCACAGGTCAAAGACCTGTGCCTGGAGGTGCAGGAGGCGACAGGGGTGAACGTGGAAGTGGCGTTTGTGGACCAGGGCTACACCGGACAGCAAACTGCCCTGGAGGCGACCGTGGCAGGCGTGGAACTGGTGGTCATCAAACGCTCGGACGCCGCCAAGGGCTTCATCCTGCTGCCCCGACGCTGGGTGGTGGAACGATCCTTTGCGTGGTTGTCACGCTTCCGGCGCTTGGGACGAGACTTGGAGCGGCTGCCGTCCACCCTCGTCGGGTTCCATTTCCTGGCCGCCTGCGTTCTGCTGTGCAACAACCTCAAGCCCCTTTTTGCATAGCCTTCTTGGCAGCCTCTA
>NZ_PNOR01000094.1 GCF_002869765.1 Deinococcus planocerae
CTAGGGTCTGTCTGGCTGAAATTTCAGAGCCAGAGGAGGATGCAAGCGACGTGGACACCGGCTAAAAACTGGTGTCCGCGCTTCTCGTATCGGGTGGCGATGGCCCGAAAATCCTTGAGCCGATTGATGCCGCATTCCACGACCTGGCGGTCCTTGTAGGCTTGTGCGTCGAATTTCGGAGGTCGTCCTCCACGTTTTCCCTTCCGCAGCCGAGCTTCGCGCGCATCCCGACGTTCGGGGCACACACATCTGATTTTGCGTGCCCGCAGGGCACGCCGGTATTTGCGCGCCCCATACGCCCGATCCATCCGAATCGTCGAGGGGCGCTTCCGAGGCCGTCCCGGACCGGGACGGCCCACCCGGACCGCCTCCAGAAGCGGCACCAGATATGTGCCATCACTCGCCTGCCCTGCGGAGATCAGGACGCTGAGGGGACGACGGTGGCCGTCGATCAGCACATGGATTTTGGTGGTCCGTCCTCCACGACTGATGCCGAGCCACTCGTCGCTTACGGCCCCCTTTTTTCGAGCTTGGCAGGCTCTTTTCGCGCGCCCACCGCGCTGCGGTGGGCTTTGACGTGGGTACTGTCCACCGCCGCCCCATCCCAATCAATTTTTCCCTGAGCATCGGCTTTCAGTTGTAGGGCGGCTAGAATCGCTGCCCAGGTGCCGTCACGCGACCAACGCGTGAAGCGGTCATGGCAGGTATGCCATGACCCGTACCGCTCAGGAATGTCCCGCCAGGGTGCGCCGGTCTTCTGGCGCCAGATGATGCCGTTCAGGACGACGCGGTGGTCCTTGTAGGCGTGTCCTCGCTTGG
>NZ_PNOR01000095.1 GCF_002869765.1 Deinococcus planocerae
AGTGAAAGCCGATCAGGGTGGAGGACAAGCGTTCCAAATCTCGCCCGAGGCGACGGAAGCGCGATAACCATGCCAGGGAGCGCTCGACGACCCAGCGTTTGGGCAGGAGGACGAAGCCGCGTGAAGCGTCTTGGCGCTTCACGACGATCAGCTCGATATTGCTCTTCCGGGCGGCCTCCAAGCTTGCTTCGCCGGTGTACCCCTGATCGACGAAGGCTACCTCCAGCATGCCCCCGGTGAGTTCCTGGGCCTCGCGGCACAAGACTTCGACTTGGGCACGGTCCTGTTCATTGGCGGGGGAGGTCATCAGGGTGATGAAATGCCCCAGGGTATCGACGACCAGGTGAACTTTGGTGCCCTTGCGCCGCTTGGCCCCGTCGTAGCCTGCGCGATGACCACTCTCAGGGGTGCTCTGGAGCGTCCGGCTGTCCACGATGATCGCGGAGGGTTCCCCTCCGCGTTGTTGCTGGACACGAGTGAACAATCGCAGGTCATGGACGGCGTTCTCGAAGCAGTGGGCAGCAAACCAGCGCTGGGCCTGAGATCGCACGATCTCAGGCGGGGGGAAGTCGTTCGGCAGGTACTCCCACTGCGCCCCCGTTCGACTGATCCACAACAACGCGTTCAACACGTCTCGCAGAGGGTACTTCCGCTGTGGCGCGTCTTCGGGGCTCAACGCCAGATAGGGCAGCAGGAAATGGTACGTCTCGTCGTCCACGTCACTCGGATAGCCTTGCCGGACCATTCCTCATTCTGCTAGCCCCAGAGTCCGCGCCTTCAACTTGGATTGCCTTCTATCCAGCCTCTA
>NZ_PNOR01000096.1 GCF_002869765.1 Deinococcus planocerae
CCGTACGCTACTGCAAATGACACTGCCCGATTCGCCTAGCTTTCACCAGATCACGGACGCCCGTCAGGCGGCGCTCCTCACAGACCCGACCAGCAAGCGGTTCTTCGCGCCTTTCCTGGCGCAGGACCGGACGGTCCGGGAGGCGGCGGGGATGGTGGGGTGCGCCCTGAACACGATGCTCTACCGGGTCAAGGTCATGGTGGCGGCGGGGCTGCTGAGGGTGGTGGAGGTCAGGCCCCGGGCGGGGCGGGCGGTCAGGGTCTACCGCTCGGCTCATGACGCCTACTTCGTGCCGTTCGGGGTGACGCCCTACGCCACGCTGGAGGAGCGGGTCGCGGTGCAGGGCCGTCCACTGTTCGCCCGGCTGACCTCCGCCTATGCTGCGGCCCTCCATGACCATGGGCTCTCGGGAAACGCGTTGCTCCTGGGAGAGAACGGGGCGGTGTGGACCACCGACCTGCCGCCGGAGGTGACCCGGGACGGTCAGCCGCTGGTGTTCTTCGACATGACCGTGCATCTGGAGACGGGTCAGGCGCACCAGACCGCGCGGCAACTGTCGGAGACGTTCAAGGAGGCCCTACACGCCGGACAGCCCCAGCCCAGCCCGGAACAC